>DASSBY010000074.1:0-4213 GCA_035698285.1 Fimbriimonadales bacterium
TCGTTCCAGGTGTGGGCGATGTTCCAGCCGCCTTCTAAGGACGGTCAGCCGACAACCTGGATACCGATGGCCAAATACACATGGTCCTGGAGTGGCTCGGCCTCGAAAGTGGGCGGCCAATGGGCTCTAACGTCCAGCCACGGCGGCTTCGACCTTTTTCCAGATAAATTCTTTGACCATCCTGAGTGGAACACTTTCTCACCTAGTCCGTTTAATCTTCACGGAGTGCCGTAAGAACAAGGAGAAAATCGATGAAGCAAACTTTAACAATCTTTGCGCTGCTCGCTCTGTGCGGGCAACTTCTCGCACAGGGCGGAGGCAGAATAATCTTCCCCGAAGACCCCGTAGAAAAGGCCAAGAGGCTGCAGGTGGAAGGTCTCCTCGACCGAGCCAAGGCGCTCGTGGCATCGCATGACGACCAAGGGACCATCAGCGTTTTGCAGGAAGCTGCAGCGGTGGAAGCGACGATGCGTGCAGGCTTCCAGGCATTCGCGGAGTACCGGCTTGCCAGGATGTATGTGAAGCTAAACAGGATTCCCGATGCTATGGAGGCTTACAAGCATTCCTTCGCTTGGGACCCAAGAATACGTCTAGGGAGCAGCGTATTGATGGGCGACTTAAATGGGGGCAGTGGCTACGGCGTTGACACGGTGATGGAATATGCCGCTCTTCTGGCGAAAGCTGGCCGCCAAGAAGACGCAAAGGCCATGTACTATTACGGGCAGCGAGCGTACTGGTCGTTGCCACGTCCTCGTTCACAAGAGCCGGTGCCGTTTGTAGTCGTATTCGACCCAGAGCCTGAAGGCATTCAGTGGGAGTACACGCCTCAGCGGCTGGAGGCGGCGGCCAGCATGCTTCAGGCAATGAGCGGTGGAACAGTCGACTTTGCCACGGGCGTGGAAACAGATGAGGATGACTTCGTGCAGCGGGCACGTCAACTCGCGCCGGATTGGTTCTATCCCGTTTTGTTTTTGGCAAATAGGGCCGATAATGGTTCGGCGAAAGAGCAGCAACTTCTTGCCGAAGCCGAAGGCCTTGCAAAGCCTGGACTCGAGCGGCAATTTGTCGATCAGTTCCGCCGGGACCTGGCCGAATGGCAGCATATTTGCGAACAAAACGACACACCGGATGCCTCCGATGATCGCCCGCTAAACGAGGGCGCTGCCCGGCGGAAGCGGATGGAGTGCCTTCGGCCCAACGAGCAGGTGCTGCGCCGCCTGTCGGTCGAAATGCCGCACTAAGCCTTCGGAAACGCGGCGAAGGATCGCGGCTCCGGCACTCGGCGGAATGGCTTTGGAGTTTGCACCGCGGCGCCTTTGTTGGTGATTTGAACCTACGAGCCGAGTTTCTAAGCCGTGGGATCAAACCCCAGGGCCTGCGGATTTGGTCCCAGAGCCTGCGGATTTGGTCCCAGAGCCTGCGGATTTGGTCCCAGAGCCTGCGGATTTGGTCCCAGAGCCTGCGGGGTTGGTCCCAGGGCCTGCGGGTTTGGTCCGAGGGCATGCGGATTTGGTCCCAGAGCCTGCGCATGCGGTCTCAGGGCTCTGCCGTAACCTCGGCAAGACGTCCCAGGCCGGCGAAAACTGATGAGCGGTGGCTTAGTGAATCGTTTTCTTTGATCGGCGCGTACTCCCATCATGAGTCTTCCACCGGACAATCCGATGAGGCAATTCCTATTGGCAAACGCTCGCACGCAGCGTCGTGCCTACACCTATGCAGGGGGACGGGCAATCGTGATCAACTACCTTTCTACTATCGTTTTCTTCGTTTTGATGGCCGTCGGGTATCTGGCTTTCGGCAGAAACATCGATCCAAATCACTTGGTGGCGTCTGATCTACTCTTGGGCGCGGGTTGGACGCTCCTTAGCGCCTATCTCGGCTCGGCCATCAAGATCGCGGCGCAGTGGGAGAAGGCTCTCGTGTTTCGCCTTGGCCGATTCAAGAGCATCAAGGGTCCGGGAGTGTATACCTTGGTTCCGCTCATCGATCAGGCGCAGACGGTGGATACCCGCGTCCTAACGATGGACATTCCGCGCCAAGAAGCCATCACGAAGGACAACGTGCCGGTTTCGATCGACGGCGTAATCTTTATGCAAGTGGTTCGGCCCGACCAGGCAATTATCAACGTGCAGGACTACGCGTTCGCAATGACCCAATACGCCCAGACGACCCTGCGGGACGCAATCGGCGGGCGGACGCTCGACGAGGTCCTGACAGAGCGCGAAGCAATCGGGCACCAAATTGAGCAGATGGTGGAGGCGGAGACCGAACATTGGGGGCTTGAAGTGGCAGGGATTCGAATCCAAGACATCGTGCTTCCGGAAGATTTGAAGAAGGTTATGTCGCGTCAGGCAGCGGCCGAGCGAGAAAAGCGCGCGAATATCACGAAGTCCGAGGGCGACCGGATGGCTGCTGAGAACCTGGCGGCTGCGGCGGCGACCATGGCTACGAGCCCCGGCGCGATGCAGCTGCGCTCGCTACAGACCATCGACGGGTTGGGCCCGACGGCGTCGAACACCGTGGTCCTCGCGATACCGATCGACGTGATGGAGGCCATCGACGCGATCGCCACGCTCCGCAAGCCAAAGGCTCCCCAATAGGGCACAATACGGCCATGAAAGCGATAACTTCCATGGCCGTTTTCGCCGTTGTTTTCGGCGGCTTCGTCTCGGCTTCGGCGCAGTATGGGTCTGGGGCCGCGCCCAAGAAACAGGAGCGCGAACATTTCGATCCCAAGCGAGACCCCGCAAAGGACCTCAAGGAGGCCGTGGCGAAGGCGACGAAGAAAAATATGCGCATCCTCCTCGACGTTGGCGGCGAGTGGTGCCCTTGGTGCAAGCTAATGGACCAATATTTCATTGACAACAAGAAGGTGGGCGGATATCTTCGCGCGAATTTTATCGTCGTCAAGGTGAATTTTAGCCAGGAAAATCAAAACGAGAAGTTTCTTTCGGCATATCCCACAATCGATAGCTACCCGCGATTGCTTGTTCTCGAAAAGGACGGCACTTTTCTCGATGCTCAGGACACTGGAGAATTGGAGCAGGGTCACGGCTACAGCGACGAAAAGATGATGGCGTTTTTGAAGAAATGGACGATGCCTAAAGCTCGATGATCTGCTGCTTGGCGGCAGCGGCAATCGGCATGAATGTCGCCGATCCATTTTATGGCGCGGCATGGCTCACGGTTCCGGCGAGCCATGCCGCCATCGAGCGCGCGCATTGGATTTGGCAAAAAACGACCCAGGTTACGCCGACAACGGCCAACGCTCCAGCGGGAGAAGCGACATTTCGGCGTGACTTCGACTCATCAGGCGGCCACGGCAAACTCACTTTCGCGTGCGACAATCGCTGCGTCGTGTTTCTGAACGATATCGAGGTCGGTAGGTCGGAAGATTGGGCGTCGCCGACGCAGGTCTTGCTCGACGGACTGCGAAATGGCGCGAATACGCTGCGAGTCGAAGCGACCAACGATGCGGCTACCGGCAATATGAATCCCGCCGGGTTTATCGCGGCGCTGGAGGTCGATGGAAAGGAGATTTTGTCGGATGCCACGTGGGGCGAAAATGTCGTGGATCTCGGGCCGGCTTCAGTGGATCCGTGGCGCCTTAGGGCTGCGGACCTAAGTCCGTGTCCGATTTTTCGGCGGGCATTCAATGTTGCTTCGATGCCGGCCAAAGCGACTTTAAGAATTATCGGCCTTGGCCATTACCAGGCGTTCATCAACGGACGAAAGGTAGGCGATGCGGCGATAAACCAGCCGTGGTCGCAGTATGACAAGAGGATTTATTATCGTGATTTCGACATTACGTCCATGGTAAAGCCGGGAGGAAATGCCATCGGCGTCATGCTCGGAAACGGATTTTGGCGGGTTGCATCTCCGCCGAGCGGGCGGGCTGTTAAGGACGATGCGATGCCGGACTTTTCGGCCGGACGCCAATATCTTCTGCGATTCGTGATTTTCAACGATGAGGGCGTACTCGCCAGCAGCGATTCTGAAGTGAAATATACCGCCGGTCCGGTGACACTTTCGCATATTTATGCGGGAGAGGATTTCGATGCGCGGCGGGAGCCGGAGGGATGGGACGAGCCGAATTTTCACGACGGGGACTGGGCGAAGGCCATGGAGACTTCTTCGCCGGCGGCGGAGCTTTCGCCGCAGACATGGCCGGACCTGAGGCCGAAAGAGTCTTTTTCGCCAACGCGTGTTTTCT
>DASSBY010000075.1:0-6518 GCA_035698285.1 Fimbriimonadales bacterium
ACCGCCGGCGTTCCGAGGCGCAGTCCGCTCGTGACGAACGGCTTTTCGGGATCGAACGGGATGGAGTTTTTATTCGTGGTAATGCTGACGCTGTCGAGGACGTTCTGGGCGACTTTTCCGGTGATGCCGTAGGGCCGCAGGTCTATCAGCATCAGATGACTTTCGGTGCCGCCGCTGACAACGCGAAAACCTTCGGCGATCATGGCGGCTGCCAGTGCGTCCGCGTTCGCCCTTACTTGCCGCGCATAAGTTTTGAACGCCGGCTGCGCTGCCTCGTGGAAGCAAACGGCTTTTCCTGCGATGCAATGCATTAGCGGTCCGCCCTGGATTCCCGGAAATACGGTCTTGTCTATTTTTGCGCCGAGGTCTGCGTCGTTGGATAAAATCATTCCGCCTCGCGGCCCGCGCAATGTTTTGTGGGTCGTGCTGGTGACGACGTGCGCATGGGGCATCGGCGACGGATATTCGCCCGCCGCGATCAGCCCTGCAGGATGCGCCATGTCGGTCATTAAATAAGCTCCGACTTTGTCCGCTATTTCTCTAAATGCTGCAAAATCGATTTTCCTGCTGTACGCGGTTGCGCCGCTTACGATTATTTTCGGAGAATGCTCTTTTGCGAGGCGGGCGACTTCATCGTAATCGATCGTCTCGGTGTCTTCGCGAACCCCGTAAGGGATTATTTCGTAAAGCTTTCCCGTAAAGTTCACCGGACTTCCGTGCGTTAGATGTCCGCCGTGCGCCAAATTCATCGCGAGCATTTTGTCCCCGGGCTTCAGGAGCGCAAAATAGACGGCCATATTCGCGCTCGCCCCGCTGTGTGGCTGAACATTGGCCCACTCCGCCCCGTAAAGCGCCTTCACCCGCTCGATCGCCAGGGTCTCGACCTCGTCGACATATTCGCACCCGCCGTAATATCTCTTGCCCGGATATCCCTCGGCGTATTTGTCCGTCATCACGCTGCCGACCGCCTCCCGCACCGCGCGGCTGGCAACGTTCTCACTCGCGATCAGTTCGAGGTTCGTTTCCTGCCGGGTCTCTTCCTTGCGGATAATGTGGGCGACTTCGGGATCGGCCTGCGCGAGGTTGTCAGTGCGCTGCGCCTGGACGTCGGGATTGGCTGCTTGAAGAGACATGCCCGGATTATGGGCCGTTTTCCCCAGCGCGGGGGCCGGACACGCTATTCTTAACAGGCACATTTGGCCACGAAGGAGAGGAAATTGAAACGAAGGATAGATTTGGAGAAGGTTTTGAAGGTCGAGACGCGGGGAGTGAGGCGCGACGGCGACACGGCTTACGGCTTTCGCCGGCCGCTGCATTTCGATACGTCGAAGCTGGGGGAGGCCGGCCATTTAGGCGGCCAGCTGCAGCAGCTCACACAGGAGACGCTCGACTCGCGGCACACTTACACCGTGCATGCCCAGCTGCACCTCAACGGCGCGGGGATATTCAACGCCAAAACCAAGTTGATTCTGATTGCGTGCCATGAGGGGCTCAACGGCGTTGCCGGCATCGAGTTCAATGCGCCGGCGGCGGGCGAGCATTATTTGATCACGTTTTTCGTGGACGTAATTTCCGACGACACCACGCTAAAGCTATTCACGTTCGGAGATTCGCCCGACCAAACGCTTCAACTCAATTCTGGACAGCATGAAATTCCGGTCATTGCGATTCCATCACTCGCGGGCGATCAGTCGGTGCAGTTGTGCATCCAGATGGAAGATCACGGATTCTATTTGAACAAAATCGAAATAGAGAAGCTGTAAAGACCTTAGCCCCAATGCCAGGCATCGTCGCCGAGCAGGGTTTGGATGAAATTCACTTGCCCGCTGTGATACCAGACGTGCAGCGTCATAAACCGACACCGCGCGCCTTGCGAGGTTTCGCCATCCTTGCCCTGGATCGGCGCCTCCATTTCCTCGGCGGAAAGCGCGTCGGCAGCCGCCAGAATCTTTTCCGATGAGGTTTTGAAGGCGTTGATTACGGTCTCCTTTCCACGAAAATCCGCCGGAGCCTTGATCCAGCCTTCGTCCTTCCATTCGAACGGCTCCTCGCCGCGCATCTGCATGCCGATGTGGTCGTTCACAAGGTTGACCTCATAGACGATATCCGCCACCGTTCGCGTGGCGCCGCCAAAATTCTTTTCAAAGGCGTCCTCGGGCATTGCCTCCAGGTCTTTGAGAAAGTTTCGGCAGGCGCTTCGCAGGCCGCGAGCGGGAATCGTCGTTGTGTCCACGGCACCGAATCGTACCCAATCGCGCGAACGCCACGGCCCGCCGCCGCGTCCTTTAGTCGTCAAAGGAGGCAGTCGATGATTGCAGGTTTTATTGCGCTTGCCGCGCTCGGTGTCCAGGGACAGGTTGCGGATCGCGCTCTTCTGGCAGAAGACGGCGCATACGTTTTCCTAGATCCGGTTCTCGTTTGCGAAGGCAGGAGCCATTTTCCGACTTGGTCGGATGACGGCGAATTCTTGCTCGTGGCGGCGGACGGTGCGCATGTTACACCCAGGGACTACAAACAGTGGCTCGAAGGCAATCCGCCGACTCACAAGATGGAACAGCTTCAGCATCTTTATGTTTATAGCCAGCGGTCAGGAAACGTGAAAGAGCTTTGGAGCGGGCCGGCCGACTCGACGCCGCCAGGCGTTTGCATTAGCTTTTTTGCCAACTCGGACGTTGCGATTGCCATCCTGCCGCCCGGCCTAGTGCTTCGCGTAACGGCCGGCACTTCGAAGATAGAAAAAATCGAGACACTCGACGAACCGGGATGGCTTTTCCCAGACCCGGCGGGAAAATATGTCGCCGTCGCGACGATGAAGAGCATACGGTTCGTGACTCCAACGGGGAAGCCGATGGCGCGGCAATTAAATCCGGGGACGGAGGGCCGTATTGGCTGGGCGAAAGACAGCGTTCCTTTCGTTATGCGCAACAGAAAGGCGATCAGATTGGTCCCTGGCGGAGATCCGATCGAGCTCGACCAGACGCCAGAAGCCGTGTTTCCTCCGGAGCCGACCGCGCAAATAGAGGCCGGGGAATTCCAGCTGCCGGTTTCGCTGAATAAATCGAAGATCAGGGTGGTCGCCGCGCAAATCCCGGGAAATGAGCACGCGGTTATCGTGGCTTACAACATCCTTAATTCCGATAAATCGCCCGCCGACACGGGCGTTTTTTATCAGACGTCGAATTACGCTTATGTTCGGCCGGTGATCAAAATAAGCAAGTCGGCCTACGACAAGATGACTGCCGAAGAGGAAAGGTCAAGCGTGATGAAGGAGATCGCGCAAATCGGCATGGCGCTGCTGATGTATTCTGCGGACAACGACGATCGTTTTCCGACTAAGCAAGAGTATGATGGCGGGGCGCTCGACCCTTACCTCCAGAACAGCGCGATGACGCAGGGATTTGTTTATCTCGGCGGAAAACCCGCCGACGATCCTGCCGGCACTCCGCTCGGCTATCGCCAAATTTCGGGTGGACGCGTCGTTTTGTATCAAGACGGGCATGTCGTTTTCGAACGGAGCTAGTTCGCTAATAAAACCATGCGGCCAGGAAGTAGTTGAGGATGTAAATGAGCACCATGCTGATGACGACCGTGTCGGTCGTGGAGCGGCCGACGCCCGCTGCGCCGCCTTTGGTGGAAAATCCCTGCTGGCAGGCGATGATGGCGGTCACCAAGCCGAAAAAAGCTGTCTTCACTACGCCGCCGATGAAGTCCCACGGCACGAGCATATTGCTGATCGAATCGAGGAACAGCGCAGCCGAGATGCCATGGCCCGTCGCAACAATAAGGCCGCCGATTATTCCTGCATAGCATCCGAGGAGGCCGAGGATCGGCAGCATGAGCACACTCGCAAGGAGGCGGGGAACGAGCAGGTAGTTATACGGGTTTACTCCGAGCGCTTTGAGAGCGTCGAGCTGCTCCGTAACGGCCATCGAGCCGATTTGCGCGGTCATCGCGCTTCCGCAGCGCGCCGCGACCATAATTCCCGCGACGACGGGGGCGAGCTCGCGCGAGACCGTTAGCCCCACCGTGCCTCCCACCATCGCGCCGACGCCCATGTGTAAGAGCAGCGGCGAAATGTAAAGGGACATGACCGCTCCGGAGGCGAAGGTCGTGAGCACGACGATCGGGACCGATCCGAGGCCGACAAACACCATTTGGTTGAGCGTCTCTTTGGCTTCGAAAGGCGGACGGAAAATTCGTGTGAATCCTTCCCAGATAAGGATTGCTACTTCGCCGATAAAATTCAGCGGCATGAAAACCCAGCGCAAATACCAGCGATTGGCGGCCGTCATAACGAAACGCGACCCCTCATTTTCGCCATTTTCGACGGACCGATACCCTTGATATCCATAAGCTGCTCGACGGAGCGGAAGCCGCCGATGGCGCTGCGATAGGAAATGATTGCCCTCGCGGTGGCCGGGCCAACGCCGGGAAGCGTGTCCAATTGTTCTTCAGTTGCGGTGTTGAGATGCACGATGCCGTCGCCGCCGAAATCGGGTGAATAAGGGCCGAGATCCGAGGAAGAAACCGCTTCACCGACTGAAGGAACGTAGAGGCGCGAATTCGGAAGCAGGTGCGCCGCTAAGTTTATGCGTGCAGTGTCGGAAGCGCTGGTCGCGCCACCCGCCAAGCGGATCGCGTCGGAAACTACCATCTTGCTCGTCGCGGTGATGACTCCCGGCTTGCCAACGGCGCCTGCGACGTGAACCAAAAACGGCGCTCCGTATCTATCTTGAACGCCGGGAGCAAACGCGTGCGCGGGCGTGTTTGCCTGCTTGAAGCCGACCCAGCCCGCGCCTGCGATGGCGGCAGCGGCGAGCGAAGTAATACCGATCTTTTCGCGAGCGCTCAGGCTGTACCACATGGTTGTCGATTCTCCGTCCCTACTTCGGTTCCTGCGGTCGCAGTGAATTCGTCGTTCGGAAATGCATTTTAGCAACTTCGCGCAGCTTGTCGAAGCCGTGCTTTTCGACAAACCGCTTTCCGGCATCGTTTACCGGCGGGCCGGCGCCCTTGGGAAGCTGCACTCCCCATTTCTCCGAGAGATCGCGCAGCCGCTTCAAAAACTCGGCTCGTGCCAAGACAGATGCGGCGGCCACTGCCATGTCGGCCTCCGCGCGCACCATCGACCGCAACTCCACCATTTTGCCCTTCTCTAACAGACGTTTTGTCACTGTGTCGGGCTTTGCAAATTGGTCGCTGATTACGACGGCGCATTCGCGCTGCTCCAAGACATTTTCGATGGCGCGCGCGTGGCCCCAGGCTAGGAGTGAATTCAGATTGAGCATTTTTTCGTATAGCTCGTTGTATTTCTCGGGGCCAATGGCGATGACGGTGTGGGGCGTAGATCTGCGGATATTCGTGGACAATGCGAGCGCATGTTTGTCGGTGAGTTTTTTTGAATCCTTGACGCCTTCCAATTCGGCCAAGTGTTCGGGGCCGACGAAGCACGCCGCAATCACCAATGGACCAAAATAATCGCCCTTCCCGCTTTCGTCGACGCCGATGCGATCTTCCATCATTAATTATTTTTGGCGGAGAGAGAGGGATTCGAACCCCCGGAGACTTGCGCCTCAACGGTTTTCAAGACCGCCGCATTCGACCACTCTGCCATCTCTCCGTCTGGGGCGTTAGTTTGACACCTTCGGGTAGGGGCTGCAAAGCGGGTCGCCGATGACCACGTCTTTCCACTTCAAGAGCGGCGATGCCATGTAAAAACTTTCGGCGAGATTGTAACCCTTGGTATAGCGATCAAAAAGAACGTCGACGTGCGCGAGCGCGACGGTGTACGGTTCGCTGACGTAGCCTTTGATCCCGGTAATTCCTTGGTGGATAAGATCGGCAATGAGGCTCTGGCCCCCGCTCGTATGACGGAAGGTCCGACCACTGGTCGAAACGTAAGTCTCGCCGATGGCGCCGGGCAGAAAAGTCAGCGAGTTGTAGGTGACCATGTCGAATTTGGCGTCGTTGCTGCCCCAGCTCGCATATCCGGCAAGGCCCTTTCCTCCAACGAACGGTTCGCCTTCGTCGAGCTTCACCGTCATTTTCTTGGCTTTCAGTATTTTCGCGCCCGCAATTAAGTCATTCTGCGTTTGCCCATATCCGCCTCCCGTCCGTCCTGGCGCCGCGTCGAGGAGGAATGGGCCATCGTTGGCTTTCGCATGCAGGGAATTTTTGATGAGATTCAGCGTGTCGTCCACGGTGTATCCGTCGAGGCGCGTGCACAGATAATAATGATATTTTTTGCTGTCGAATGGCTCCGCTTTTTTGAAATACGGATTGACGAGTTGCGATAAACTTGCGGTCTCCTTTCCGCCGTCGAAAGCTTCTACGGCAAGATACGAATCCAAGGAAAATCCGCCGTCGTTGTCGAGCCGAATGGGAACGCCGCGAATTAGGACGATATAGTCGATGTCGAGTTCGTCTTTTTTTATTTTTTCGAAGACCGGAGTCAAGATTCCCGAGACATAGTCGGTCTTCGCGATATTATCGTCTGTCGTCACTTTTACGGCGAGAAT
>DASSBY010000076.1:0-3255 GCA_035698285.1 Fimbriimonadales bacterium
TCCTCCATGCGTCATACCTACAAAGTATCACGATCGCACCGCCGTGTCAAGGCCTTTTTCGGTACTTTTCACCCTAGTCTCCAAGGTTCAACGCAAACTGATTTCCGTAAGTTCCTAAACGTCATTAGTTAGACGCTGGCATAGCCGGAAAGGTTTCGTACTGCGGATACCGACTGGATCAGAGCGCCTACAAGCATGTCGCAGTCCTCATCGGTGTTGAACTTGCTCAAGCTTACGCGGACCGTTCCGCGCATCCACTCTTCGGGCAAACCGATAGCTTCCAACACCGGGCTGGCCCTGTGCTTCCCGGAAGAGCACGCCGAACCCGCCGTACAGCAGATGCCGCGCGCGTCCAAATTGATAAGGATCGCTTCGCCCTCCGTTCGAAGGAAGCTAAAGCTGATGACGTGCGGGGCGCCGTTCGGCTGGCCGTTCACTTTGACGTCCGGAACCTCCGAAAGTACGCGCGTGACGATGTATTCGCGCTGCCGGCGCATGCGGTCGGCATCCGCGAAGCCTTCCTCCATCGCGAGTCGCGCCGCTTCGCCAAGTCCGACGATGAGCGGAACGTTGTGGGTACCAGCCCGGCGATATCCTTCATGGCTGCCGCCGACCATAAAGGCGTGGATTGGCTCACCCTGCTTGGCCCATATGATCCCGACGCCCTTTGGCGCGTGGAATTTATGGCCCGAAAATGTCGCGTAATCGATCGGCCGCGAGGCCAAATCAAGGCGCGTTTTGCCTACCCCCTGCGTGATGTCGCTGTGGAACTTCGCTCCGGTATCATGCGCCATCCCTCCGAGCAAATCCAAGTCCTGCATGCTGCCGATCTCGTTATTGACGCTCATGATGCTAACGAGTTCGGGCGCCTTCTTGAGAAGCTCCGCATACGCATCGACGTCGACGGTTCCTTGCTCGTCTACCGGCGCAAAATCTGCCCGCCCGGTTTCCTCCGCCACGACCCGAACCGAAGGATGCTCGATAGCCGAAGCCAGAAGCCTTCCGCCAAAAGAGCCGAGCACGGTGTTGTTCGCCTCCGTCGCGCATCCGGTAAAAATGATTTCGCTTGGATCGTTTGCCCCTACGAGTTCAGCTACTTGTTCGCGAGCCTTCTCTACCGCAGCCTTCGCTGACTGGGCGAAGGAATGGAGCGCGCTGGGGTTCGCGTAAACGTCACAAAAGAAGGGAAGCATCGCTTCAAGAACTCGCGGGTCGACCTTGGTCGATGCCGCATTGTCGAAATAGGCTACCGACATTTGTGCTCCGCACCAATGTGATGCAGCGTGCAGTCCCCAAACCCGCCGGAGCCGCACGAGAGGCAGAGATCGGTCGGATCGGCCAAGCCGACGCGCCCAGCGGCGATAATGAAATTGTCGAGCGCCATGAGGAAGTGCTCCCGGTCTCGAGCGCGCATGGCGTTCATGATCTCTCCGATTCGTCGCCCGCGTTCATCGCGGACTTCGTCGACGAGCTTGCACCCTTCCGGCGTGAGAGCGAGCCTCACGATGCGCCGGTCGGACCGGATGCCACGCTTTTGGATGAGACCTTTCCGGCAGAGGCGCGAAACCATGTTCGTCGCGCTTGGATAGGAAATGCGCAGGCCCTCGGAAAGGTCTCCCACGGTGGAGTGGGGGTGGGTCTGAACGAACCTAAGCGCTTCGAACTGCGCGTAGGTGACCTGGGCCGCAGTGAGAGCCTCGACGATGCGCTCGCTGAGAGAGATTCTTATTAGCTGAGCGAAAACATCGCTCAGAACGTTGGCGCGAACCGGGTTCTGAACCTCCACAGTCATAGATTCTAACACAGTTGGGAGCGTTCTCAACGGGCGGCCAGCGCAGACTGCACGAGTTTCGGAATCTCCGTGGTCGTATCCGCGACAGCAGCTCCTGCCTTGCGCAGGGCTTCAACTTTGCCTTCCGGACCTCCGATTCCGCCGCTGATGATGGCTCCGGCGTGCCCCATGCGCTTGCCAGGCGGAGCGGTTCGGCCGCTGATAAAGGCGACCACAGGTTTGCGCATCGCTTTCACGAACTCGGCCCCTTCCTCTTCGTCGCTGCCTCCGATTTCGCCGATCATCACGACGGCGTCGGTCTCCGGATCAGCTTCGAACATCGGCAGCACGTCCTTGAACGTCGTGCCCAAAAGTGGATCACCGCCGATCCCGATGCACGTGCTCTGGCCCAACCCCGAAAGAGTCAATTCATTGACAATTTCGTAGGTGAGCGTCCCGCTGCGCGAAACGAGGCCGACCTTGCCAGGCCGAAAAATGTCGCCCGGCATGATCCCGATTTTGCAAAGGCCAGGACTGATTATCCCGGCGCAGTTCGGACCAACGAGGCAGCACTCCGGTGTCTCCTTCAGCTTGTTGATGACGCGAACCATGTCGTTTTGCGGAATGCCCTCAGTGATCGCGCAAGCGAAGGGCAGACCCGCCTCCTGCGCTTCGATAATCGCATCGCCGGCATAGGGACCGGGGACGAAAATGACGGTGGCATTCGCGCCCGTCTCGCGCACGGCCGCGGCGACCGAATCGAAAACGGGGACGCCCTCGAAAAGCGAACCGCCTTTGCCTGGAGTAACGCCGGCGACCACCGCCGTGCCGTACTCGATCATTTGATGCGTGTGGAAACCGCCCTCTCGCCCGGTAATCCCTTGGACGATAAGACGCGTTTTCTGATCGACTAGAATCGACATGAAATCGGCGTTTGGGCCATCCGGTTTCGCGGCTGGCCCGAACTATTGCGTTAGTGTGCGGGCTCCTCGGCCATACCCGCGGACTTGGCGAGCTCTTCGCCCATAGAACCGCGCTTCGACCAGAAGACGGCGATGGCAAGAGCGATGATACACGCCGCGATGACCACGTAGCGGACCCAATCCGGCATATTCGCGATAACCACCGGAGCGAGCAGCAGGGCGACGAGGTTCATGACTTTGATGAGCGGATTGAGCGCTGGTCCCGCCGTATCCTTAAACGGGTCCCCGACCGTGTCGCAAACGACCGCCGCCTTGTGCGCTTCGGTTCCTTTCCCGCCGTACATTCCGTCCTCGATCAGCTTCTTGGAGTTGTCCCAAGCGCCACCAGAGTTCGCGAGCGTAACGGCAAGAAGCTGCCCACTAAGGATTGCCCCTGCCAGAAATCCGCCGAGCGCCTGCGCGCCGGTCAAGTTGTAGGTCACGCCGCCGATCATCACCTTTGGTCCGCCGATCGCGAGGCCAAATCCGACGAGGACAGGGAAAGCGATCGCAAGGATGCCC
>DASSBY010000077.1:0-3204 GCA_035698285.1 Fimbriimonadales bacterium
GCATTAGAAGCGATCAACCCTCGCGCCGTCGAAAACGGACTGCGGCTCTCGACGATTTTGCGCGACGACGGAAGCCTTCTCGATTCCATCGCTGCGGCCCGAATCGCCGATGCCCAAGTCCGACTGGACCATCCCCTCGAATTCCTGGTGGCAGGCTGCGAGGTCCGCTTGTCCGCCGACCGCCTTCGCCATTCCCAGGCCAGCATCGTTCGCCGGGGCGTCCGCCTAATTGCCGCCGCGATGGGCGCCTCGCCAAACTTCGCGCAGTGCCAAGCCGTCGCCGACGCGATCCATCGCGGCGGTCACGCGGCGATAACTTTCGAAGGTGGTTCAGTCGTCGCGGAGGCCGACGGAGTTGCCCTCAAAATTCGGAAGCTGGAGCACATCCCCCCCTATCGCCAGCCGCTCACGGTCCCCGGTGAAACTATTTGCGACGACCTCGGCTGGTCCATAGCAGCCTGGCCCTCCAACGATGAGCCGGGCAAAGCAAGGCGGTCGCTGCGCGCGATGGTCGATTCGGCCAAGCTCTCCGGCAGCCTCTACGCGCGACCATTCAAACCCGGCGACCGGGTCCAGCCCCTTGGCGCGCGAAGCGAGTCCAAAGTTCAAGATTTACTCACAAACGCACACGTATCCGCGGAAATGAAGAAGCGGCTTCCGATCATCTGCGATATGATCGGGCCTATTTGGATACCTACGGTCTGCATCGCAGAACGGGCAAAGGTGAGCATGGGGGCGGGCGCGCGACTGAACCTGGAGCTGCGCGATTGCAGGGAAGTCGAAGCGGTATAATTAGCTTCGAACATCACGGTGCCGGATAGGTAGAAACCTTGCAGGGTCCCAGAGCGTAAGTTAGCTTGAAGGACGCTGCGGCGTCCGGAGGTAATTTGAACAGCCGCATCAGGACTCTCTTCATCACAATCTTCTTACTGGCGGGGCTCATCTACATTATGAGTACGATGAGCGGAGGCGGAAGCCTTTTCCAAGCTGGCCCGCAAAGCATCCCCTATACCGAACTCGTCGACGACGCAGAGGCACAGCTCGTACGCTCTGTCGAATGGCAGCGCGACAAGATCACGGCCAAATACAAGGACGACTCGACGCGAATCGTCAATGCCGTGGAAAAGCAGACGCCGCTCGGCGCCTCGCTGCTCGACAAGCTGCAAAGGGCAAAGGTCCAGGTCACCTTTAAAGACCCGATCATCAGCGACGGCGTCATCGCAACGCTGATTACCTTGCTCGTCCCCATCGCCATTCTCGTCGCCCTTTGGTTCTTTTTCATCCGCCAAGCGCAGGCCAGCGGAAATCAGGCCCTTAGCTTCGGCCGGAGCAAAGCACGGCGCGTCAACGAGAGCATTCCGAAAGTCACGTTCCAAGATGTCGCAGGCATCGACGAAGCCAGGGCCGAACTGGAAGAGATCGTCGATTTTCTCAAGAACACGAAGAAATACGTCGCGCTTGGAGCGAAAATCCCGAAGGGCGTGCTTCTAACTGGCCCCCCGGGATGCGGTAAGACGCACCTTGCTCGCGCGGTCGCCGGTGAGGCCGGCGTACCGTTTTTCCACATAAGCGGCAGCGATTTCGTCGAAATGTTCGTCGGGGTTGGCGCTGCGCGAGTTCGAGATTTGTTCGAAACTGCAAAAGCGCACCGGCCCAGCCTGATATTCGTGGACGAAATCGACGCCGTCGGCCGTCAGCGAGGCGCAGGCCTCGGCGGCGGTCACGACGAACGCGAGCAGACGCTCAATCAATTGCTGGTCGAGATGGACGGTTTCGACCCAAATTCCGGAGTCATCCTCATAGCCGCAACGAACCGGCCCGACGTCCTCGACCCGGCTCTCCTTCGCCCTGGCCGTTTTGACCGCCAGATAGTCGTCGACGCGCCGGACGCCAAGGGCAGGGAAGAGATTCTCAAGATCCACGCCAAAGGCAAGCCGTTTGGTGAAGACGTTCGCCTCGATCTCATCGCCAAGCGAACCGTCGGATTCACCGGCGCGGACCTCGCCAACACCCTCAACGAGGCAGCTCTCTTAAGCGCTCGTAACGGCGCGAACAAGATTCAGCAGATGAACATCGAAGAGGCCCTCGATCGCGTAATCGCCGGGCCGCAGCGGAAGAGCCGGGTTCTCGATCCGAAGGAGCGCGAAACGATCGCCTACCACGAGGCCGGCCACGCCATCGTCGGCGAACTCCTCGAATTCACCGACCCCGTTCACAAAGTCACCATATTGCCGCGCGGTATGTCGCTCGGGAGCACCTGGCAGCTGCCTGTCTCGGACAAATACCTCGTTAGCAAGCAGGAGCTAATGGACGACATCACGGCGCTGCTTTCCGGCCGCGTCGCCGAAGAGCTCGTTTACGGCGAGGTGACCACCGGGGCAAGCAACGACCTCGAGCGCGTTACGGCAATAACCCGCGCGATGGTCTGCCAATACGGCATGAGCGACAAACTCGGCACGCTCGCCCTGGGACGGCGCTCGCACAACCCGTTCCTCGGCCGCGATTACATGGACGAGCGCAACTACAGCGAAGACGTCGCCAAGCTCATCGACGACGAGGTTCGCGAAATCGTCGAAATGTGCCATCGGCGCTCGACCGAAATCCTCGAACTCAATCGCAAGAAGCTCGATGCGGTCGTCGCCGCCCTGCTCGAAAATGAGACCCTCGAGCGCGAAGAATTCCTGCAAATAATGGAAGGTTCCACGCCCGCTCCCAAAAAACAGGTATCCCCACCGGCTGAAAAACCCACCAAAAAAGAAGGAATTGTGCCGCCGAAGTTGAAACCAGGTACTGCGGAAACGTAAACTCGAAGATGCCGTCGACATGCGCCGGCGTCCGAATAGCACGCAACTATGACGCCAGAGGAGCAATACGAAATTGGATACGCCTACCGGTGTGAAGGCAACTACGCCCTAGCTAAGGACGCGTTCCACAATGTCCTGGCAGAAATGCCGGGGCACGTAAAGTCGCGTTGGCAGCTCGCCCTCATCCTTGGTTTCGAAGGCGATTTCGACGGGAGCCTCGCCGCCCTAAAAGAATTGTCGGAACAGTCTCCCAACAGCACGGACATACGCTACGACCACGCAATGACTCTCATGATGCTCGGATTCATGGACGAAGCCTGCGCCGAGTTTCGCGAAGTCGTGCGCATCGATCCCGATCACGAAAAGGCGCACCAGCAGCTCGCATATTGCACGTAGCTAT
>DASSBY010000078.1:0-4047 GCA_035698285.1 Fimbriimonadales bacterium
CCCCGGGACGAAATTCAACCCTCTTTTTATTTATGGCGCGAGCGGCCTCGGAAAGACGCACCTGCTGCACGCTATCGCAAACGAATTGGCCGCGCGGGATGAGCCCATGGCCGTGAGCTACACGACCGCGCAGGAGTTTGTCGAACGCTTCGTCGCGGCTCTCCAGCATGGGAGGTCGGAGCACTTCCGGCGCGCGATCCGCTGCGCCGACGTTTGGCTGGTGGACGATGTTCAGTTTATTTTGGGAAGAGACAAGTCTCAGGAGGAAATGTTCCATACGTTCAATCATCTCCAGCAAGCGGGAAAACAGATCGTGCTTACATCGGATCGGCCGCCAAGGGATTTGTTTGGTATGGACGACCGCCTTCGCTCGCGGTTCGAGGGCGGGCTCGTCGCCGACGTCGTCGCCCCGGATACCGAAACGAGGACGGCTATCGTGAAGGCGAAGGCCGAGGCGGAGGAAGTCGAGCTCTCAATCGAGGTATGCGAGTTTCTTGCCATTCACGTTCCAGGCAACGTACGAACGCTCGAGGGTGCGCTCACGAAAGTAATCGCGCAGGCGAGCTTTACCGGGGCGCAGATCGACGAGGCTTTCGCCAAGAAGGTCGTCGAGACATCGTATCCGGCAGGAGCGGGGCACAAGCCGACTTTCGACAAGATTCTCGAAGAGGTGGGCAGCTACTTCGACATTCTTCGAAGGGACCTGCTAGGACCGAGCCGGAAGGCGGACCTTGCGCAGGCGAGGCATATCTGTGTGTACCTTGCGCGCAACATTACGGGGGACAGTTGGAAGCGTTTGGGAGAAAGATTCTATAGAGACCACACGTCGATGATCCATGCCTACCAAAAGATTTCGGAGCTTGCGAACAAGGATTTGGAGACACAGACACACCTTCGCAACCTCGCGCGTCGGCTCGACGATTGCATGTGAATGCTAACCGAGGCAGGCTTACGGCTGCTCGCCGGCGGAGTCTTTGGGCTTGTTCTTAGCGGCTCGGCGTCGAGAGACGAGGAACAGCAGCCCTGCCCCGAGCGCGGCGAGGGTCCCTGGCTCAGGCACGGGGACCCAGGCGATGGCGCGGGCGTTGTTGTCGGCGTCCCAGCCCCAGCCCGCGATGGTCCCGTCTTCGTTTATGCCGGTGGCGAACGATTCGCGGAAGTCGGGAAGAAATCGGTGCAGGTCGAAAAGACTTCCGGGTTTACCGGACCAGCGTGTTGCGCGCTGCTCGCCTATTAGGCCACTCGACCCGACTTGAAAGATTCCATTCGTATCTACGGGCGCGGCCTCTTCGCCCAAAATGGTCAATTGGAGCGTGCTTGCGCTCCAAAGACAGGCATAACCGCCCCCTGTTCCGACTATTTGATCGCCGTAGATTGCATGCGCCGTGCCGCCGGAGTTAATACCCCCTGGCATCGGCAGACGCCTCATGCTGGCCGCCGTACCCGACCACATGACCGGTATATTGAGTTCGATGTTTCCCACCTGGTAGTCGCCCCAACAATCGTAAGCCTCGCTATTCGTGACTCCGGCAGGATTGAGATCGACGGCCGACTCGGGGGTGCCTCGCCATAGCTTAGCCCTAGGCGTGTTTTCGAAGCGCGCACCGTAACCGACCTGGCTGATTCCATCGGTTCCGAAACACCCGGTCGATCGATAGCCATCGAGATGAAGGTCGACTACTGGAGAACCTGGACCAGACCACAATAACGCGTGAGTGGTTCCGGATGTATTGCCGTAGCCGACTTGTCTGCCACCATCTGTGTCCCATATCTGCGCGGCGGAATAACCCGTCGTGCGGAGTCGCACAAATTGGTCGTAATTCGGGCCGTTCCACAAAATATTTCCGAGATTGAAGTCGATGCCGGTTATCTGTCCGCCTCCGGCGTGGAAAGCCTGGCCATAGCCGTCGCTCGTCGGCAAAATGACCGCTTTGTATTGGGCTTTGGCAAGCAGGAAGGCCGATAAGACGATCAGCGAGAATATAGGGCGAAGGTATTTCATTTTGTCAAAAACCCCTTTTGGTTTGAAAGACGGCTGCACGAGTCGCAGCGGCCCTTCCGCGAGAGGCTCTTATGGGCCGACTTTCGCGTATCTGGCATAGGACGGTGCGCCGTATTGATCGACGACGAATACCATGTAATAGCCGGGTGGCGCAACGCCGCCGTCCGGCGGAGGCGTTACGGTTAGCGAATTGCCAACTTGGGAAAAATCGCAGCGAATGTAGCGCTGGCCCTGGTCGAACCCGTGCGTCGTCGCGGTCAGTCGGCGCAGGGCCCGCAAGAGTCGGTGGACTGGCAGGTTGCCGATACAGCGAACGCCGCCACTGGGGCGCACACGGCAAAACGTTTCATTCGTCTCTCCTCGGCCGCGGAGCAAAGTGCGGCACACGGGTAGTGTGCACCGGATGATTGGAGAGCGCAAGGGTTTTTCGGGAGGTTCTTCCCAATTTTCCGGACCCACCGAGGCCGTGTTCGGCAGCGCGAGTTGCATCGCAGGTATCATGAAATCACAAGCGATGGCTCTCGGGCCGCGCTTTTTTTGCGGCTTGCCGCGGTATCCGGGAGAAAAATGATGGCTTACACATACGCGATTTTGGGTTCGGGCATGCAGGGAACGGCTGCGGCATATGACCTTGCGAAATACGGCGACGCCGCGCGAATCCTCATGGGAGACAGGGACCTGGACCAGGCGAAAAAGAACGCCGAGAGGGTTAACAAGCTGGTCGGTTCCGCGATCTGCGAACCTGCGAAAGTGGATGCTCTCGATCCCAATGGCTTGGCCGAATTCCTCAAGCCTGTCGAGGTCGTTCTGTCCTGCGTTCCGTATTGGATGCATCCCCTCATCGCTCCGGTGGCCATCGAAACGGCGACGAGCATGATCGATATGGGCGGAGACACCGAGGTTACGCTCGAAACGCTCAAGCTCGACGATGCCGCCAAGGCCGCCAAGGTATCGGTGGTGCCCGATACGGGCCTAGCCCCCGGTCTCGTCAACAGTTTGGCCACACATCTAATGTCCAAGCTGGACGAAGTGGACACCGTGCGCATGTACTGCGGGGGTCTTCCGCAGCATCCCAAGCCGCCTTTCAACTACAAGTTGGTTTTCAACGTCGAAGGACTCGTTGCCGAGTACACGGACGACGCCTTCGCCGTGCGCGACGGAAAGATCGCGCGACCGGCCACGCTAACGGAACTCGAAGAAATCGAGTGGCCGGGGCTTGGCAAGATGGAAGCGTTCGTCACTTCGGGCGGGACCAGCACCGCGCCGTACAGTTTCGAAGGCAAGCTGCGCAACTACGAATATAAAACGATCCGCTTCCCGGGGCATTGCGCGCTGATGCGCGTTTTCATGGACTTCGGTTATTGGGACAAGGAGCCCATCGAGGTGGACGGCACGCAGGTTGTTCCGCGCGAGGTGTTCCATAAGATCATGGCGGAGAAACTGCGCGATGACGAAGACCGGGACCAGATATTGGTTCGCTCATGGGCAACCGGATCAAAGGACGGGCAGCGGAAGAAGCTGCAGATCGACATCCACGACAAGCAGGATTCGGCGACCGGTTTTAGCGCGATGGAGCGCATGACGGGCTTCCCGGCGGCCATCTACGCGGCAGAGATCGCGAAAGGCAATGTGGATGCGGGATGCATCCGCTACGAGCTAGCGGTGCCGGGCACCACGGTCGTGGAGGGGCTCAAGGCGCGCGGCATCGACATCAAAGAGTCCGAACCTTCCGAGTAATAGTGCCTGATATTTCTAAAAAAGACGCCATTTCGGTTCAAAATCGGGTGGTTTCTGCGTCTATATTAACGCAATGACGTCCTCCTTCGGGGGAACGATCGGGGGGCGGGGCCACAACGCTCCGCCCTTTCTTGAAGATGTGTGTCACAAAACGCTAAGTTCGTGCCAATAAAAAATTGAAACACGAACAAAGGAGGGGACCTTGTTAGCGGATTATAGAGACTACGGTCTGAGAGAATGGATACACGATGGCGGCCGCCATGACAGCCGCGATCGAATCGCGCGCGAGATCATGGACGTCGTTCACC
>DASSBY010000079.1:0-2305 GCA_035698285.1 Fimbriimonadales bacterium
AGCGCCTCTGGCCGGCCCCTTCTGCGCAAACTGCGGCGCGGGCTCGGGGTCGTCTGTGCGCAGCCGAGGCACTGTCATCATCCTCGGTGTCGTCGCCGCCGCTCTGGTTGCCGGATTTTTCGCCCTGCGGAGCGTCCTGCAAATCGGCGGTAGCACCCAAGGCCCCAAGCTAACGGTTCCCGCTTCGACTCAAGGCGGCGCCCTTGTCGTCGAACGGTCCGCTCCCCCGCCGGCTGTGATGCAGCAAGGCGCACGGATGCCCGACGATGTCCGGCGGTGGCTGGAGCACCTTAAAGCAGTCGATCAAAAGCGAGAAAACTTCAACAACGATTTTGCGAGCACGATCATCGGCAAGCTCGCAAGCCTCAGGCCGGGCGCCTACCTCGAAGAGTCCGAGGCCGATAACGATGCCGCCCGGCGGGCCGACGAAGCGAATCGCGTCGTTTCCAAGGTGGATGGCTTCTTCAGCGAGCTCACGGCGGACTTTCAGTCGATGCCGCCTCCCGCGGAATGCCGCGATATCGCGAGCCAATACGGCTCTGTCCTGCTTGCCACACGGGGTTTTCTTACCGACGTGGTGAACGGAATCAAATCCGCCGACGTGGCCGCGCTCGAAAAGATGCAGGGAACCACATACAAGCGCATCGACGCTAGTGCAGCCGACACGAACGACAAGATCGACGCAATCTGCGCGAAATACCAGGAACCCAACAAATATTCGGTATTCGTCGACAAGGGCAGCGCCACCGGTGTAAATGTCGCGGCGAACTCCATGCCGAGCGCCGACGCCATGAACGACCTCGTCAAGCGCATGCTCGAAGAGGACATGAGCGGCAACTAGCGAGAGCCCCGGCTTCGGACGCTCGCTTCCCGGCTAAAATAGACGGTGCCTGACCTTAGAATTTACGATTCGCTATCTCGTACGCTCGTCGATTTTAAGCCCCGGGACGAAGGCAAAGTATCCATCTACGCGTGCGGGCTGACACCGCAAGCACCAGCGCACCTCGGACATATGCGAGGGGCCGTTCTGTTCGACGTCGTCAGGAACTGGCTGAATTACCTGGGATACGAAGTCGATTTCGTCCAGAACTTCACCGATATCGACGACAAGATTATCCGGCGCAGCGCTGAGGAAGGAATGCCCGCGTCGGAAATCGCGGCGAAATACGGCGACCGCTATCTAAGAGACCTCGCCCTGCTGAACGTAAAGCCCGCGCGGTGGGTCTACGTCACGCGAAACATGGACGCGATCATCGAAATGATCTCGAAGATCATCGAACACGGCCACGCGTACGAAGTCGACGGAGATGTCTACTTCCGAGTTCTTTCGGACAAGGACTATGGCAAACTAAGCCACCGCAAGCTTTCCGAAATGCGGGAGGGGTCGCGAATCGAAGTCGACCCTCGCAAGGAGCATCCAATGGACTTCGCTCTCTGGAAATCCGCCAAGCCGGATGAGCCTTCGTGGGATAGTCCTTGGGGCGAGGGACGTCCCGGATGGCACATAGAATGCTCGGCCCTCTCGCTTCAAGAATTGGGACCCAACTTCGACATCCATGCCGGAGGCGTCGACCTTATCTTTCCGCATCACGAGAACGAGATCGCCCAAGCCGAAGCGTATCTCGAAGCCGCGGAGTTCGCGAAGATCTGGATGCATTGGGGATCTGTTCAACTAGCGCAGAAAAAGATGAGCAAATCGGAGGGCAACGTCTTACCGGTGCGTGAGGCAATCGAACGGTACTCGGCGGGCGCCGTTCGCTTGTTCCTGCTCAACAGCAGCTATCGCGGCCCGATCGACTACGTAGAAGGGCGCATGGCCGAGTCGCAGAGCTCCTTTAGCCGAATCGAAACTTCCCTTTCGCGGATTCGGCAAAAGCTCGGCCAACCGGAAGGGGCTGAATACGACGAAGTACTGCTTAGGCAGTTCTCCGCGGCGATGAATTCTGATTTCAATACAGCCGCCGCCGTCGCTACCCTTCACGACGCGGTCGGCTCGTTGAACGAACTCATGGCCGAAGGAATCGGCGAGGATCGCTCGTGTGCCGAGTCCATTTTCAAGACGGCGCTCCTATTCGCCGAAATCTTGGGGCTCCCCGTGCAGGGAATGGAAAACGGCGACCATTTGTTGGATGATTTGATGACAAAAGTGATACAATGGAGAGAAGAGTTACGCAAACAGAAGCTCTTCGACATGGCGGACACCATGCGGGCTGATGTCGCGAACGTTGGGATACTGTTAGAAGACTCCGTCGAAGGAACGACTTGGAGAAGGAAGTAACAAAGGAATGAAACGGATAATCGGCTG
>DASSBY010000080.1:0-5438 GCA_035698285.1 Fimbriimonadales bacterium
CCGCGAATATGCTTACTCGCGCTTTTCCGTCGATTTCACAAAGTTCACGTCGAAGAACGACTTCACGCAGAACATCGCGCTCGAACCCGGCGACGTCGTTTTCGTTCCGACTTCCAAGAACCTAGACATAAATCAGCTTTCTCAGTATGCGAGCGTTGCGTTCACGGTAGCGAGCCTGCTCAATGGCAATTTCAACTTTTTCCCCAGATTCTAACGATTGATTTTTCGGAGGCCAATGTATGGGACGCGGTAAATTTCTACGATCTTTGAAGCAGCGATGGTGGCTGCTTCTCTTGCTGGTTCTGCCGGTAACCCTCGGAACCCTTTTCTGGACGGTCTATTCCCCTGCCAAATTCGAGGCGTTTATGACCCTCGCCGACAGGCGTCCGACGGACATCGGCCAGACGGTCTTGTACCAGGATGAGCTTATCGGCCGCGCCGTCAACGACCAGGAAATTCGCGTCCTCAACCTCGCCAACACAATCGGCTCCTACACCGTTCTCAAGACCGCGTATGACGAACTCGTGCAGACCCAGATTCTCGACCAAAAGAAAGAAGATGAAATCGACTTCGTCAATGACGTCAAGGTCAACCCTCTCCGCGGAACGGAATACCTTCAAGTTAGCTACGTAGCCGACAACCCGAAGACCGCGCGCAGCGTCATCGATACGATTCACAAGAAATTCATGTCGCGGTATCGCCAGCTGGCATCCGACATTTCGACCGAGCGCACCAAGTTCGTTCGCGAGCAACTCAAAGCTGCCCAAGCCTCGTACAACGAGAAACTTCAGAAGCAGAAGGAATTCCAAGAAGCGCATCCAGGAGGCATCGCATACGATGCTAACAGCCAAGCGCTCCTCATGCAGCTGAACCAGGCCAAGCAAAGACTTGCGGAGGCGGAAGGTAGGCTCGCTGTTGCCAAAAGCCAGTACCAGACCGCAAAGGACCAGTTGAACAATAAGGACGTCACCAAGCCCTCCGGCAATGTTCAAGAGGTCATGAATCCGGTCTGGAACTCCATCAGCGACCGCCTGGGCCAAAGCCAGTCGACTTTGCAGGGACTACTAAAGAGATACGGGCCCAAGCATCCGCAAGTCGTCGCGGTCCAACGTAGCATCGAAGAAGACCAGGCGCTGCTGAAAAATACGGAACGGACGATTAAGGTGGGCATGCAGCCCGACATGTCGCCGATCCAGCTCGATGCCGCACAGGCAATGTACCAGGCCGAAAGGGCGCTGAACGGCGCCGAGCAGGATCGCGAAAACTCGCTTCACAATATCGCCGCGATCAAGGGCCAAATCGACCAACTGCCGGTGGTTCAGAAGGAATTGGCGAGCCTCAACGCGGAACTACTTGCAGAGTCGGACAGCGTTAAAAACCTAACCCAAAAACTCGGCGAATCGCTCGTCCGCGCAGCGCAAAATGAAAACCCGACGATCTACATGCTGGACAACCCGACGTACCGCGAGGTGCCCCGGAACACCACGCTCAAAACGCTGATAGCATTATTCTTATCATCGATCGTCGCAGTCTCGCTTATCGCCAGCCTCGGCCAAGTCGACCAAGGGACCTACACGCCGATCGAGGCCGAAAACAGTCTTGGATTCCCCGTTATCGCGGTGCTCCCAAGAAGCAGCCAACAGCGACTTAGCACGGGCGCCGAGCAGGCGACCGCCCTCGCCGCGAGCTACCAGATGCTCTCCACCGAGATCATGGCTGTCAAAGAAAAGCTCGTCGGCCCAGGCATACTCGTTGCCGCGGCCGAGCCGAACTCAGGCAGATCGACAGTTGCGGCAAACCTGGCTATAAGCCTCGCCCGCGACGGCGCTAGAGTCCTGCTTATCGACTCCGATCTTCGAGCGCCAAGCCTGCATACGCATTTCGGCCTCGAGAACCGCTCCGGTTTGTCGGAAATCCTTCAGGGTTCTGCGACGGTCGAAAACGTTGTTCAGCCCACCGGAGTGGATGGCCTCCTGTTTATCTCCGCGGGCCAGCCACCGGTCAATCCGGTCAAGCTCTTCCACGGTGAAGCAATCGACCAGTTTGTCGAGCTCGTCAGCAAGGGCGCGGATTATATTATTTTCGACAGCCCGGCCGGCAGCACATTCGGCGATGCGGCGATCCTTGCGATGAATGTCCAGAACGTCGTTCTTGTGCACGAAGCTGGCAAGCCGCCGAGCGTTTCGGAATACGAATTCCACAAGTCTTTGGAGCGCCTTGGAATCAACGTTATCGGCATGGTGCTCAATAAGGCGCGGCAGGACGACTGCCCTGCATACCAGCACTTCCGACGCAACTACGAATCGACGCTCGGACGATATCGGCCCGGATCTTCTCCCGCCGCGCTGGGCGCTGGCGACAAGCCGGTTCGGACCAAGTCTGAGCAGTATGGTGCGACGAAAGAAGACGACGAAGAATAGGCCTTGCGGCCCCGCTTGACCCGGGGCCAATTTAGTTTAATGAAGAGTCCGATACAAGCCAGTTCCGAATACGCTGTGCGCATTCCGCAGGTGCGGGTTACGTACGCGTTCTGGAAACGGGTACTGGATATCGTTGGCAGCATCTTCCTAATTCTTCTCCTGTCCCCAGTCCTGATCGCCATCGCCTTGCTTGTGAAACTCACCAGCCCTGGCGGAATTATCTACCGCTCGCCCCGCGTAGGCAAGGGCGGAGCGATTTTCCCATTCTTGAAGTTCCGCTCCATGTATAAGGACGCTGACGGAAAGCTCGCTGCCCTGCTCGAAAAGAACGAGAAGGACGGCCCGATTTTCAAGATGAAGCACGACCCGCGCATAACGCCGGTCGGCCGCGTTCTTAGAAAATACAGCCTCGACGAACTTCCCCAGCTTTTCAATGTCCTGAGAGGAGAAATGAGCCTGGTAGGTCCCCGGCCTCCGATTCCCCGCGAGGTGGATCAGTACGACGAAAAGTCGTTCGTCCGTCTTAGCGTGACGCCGGGAATAACCTGCCTTTGGCAGATCTGCGGCCGAAGCGACACTTCCTTTCAGGAATGGATGGCGCTGGACACTCTTTACGTCGAGCAGATGTCGTTTTGGCTCGATCTGAAAATTCTTCTTAAAACTCCCACAGCGGTCCTGAGAGGCGACGGTGCATACTAAAGACATAGACGAAGTTACAGAGGAAACATCGGAGCCCAAGCCCGCCAAGCCCGGACCGCCACCGCTCGGGCCGGACGAAGTCGAAGTGCCGCTTATCGGGATGCGCCTAAAGCGGGACATGGTGCCTTGGCTGATCGCGGGCGCTGGCACGCTCCTGCTGCTCGGTTGGTTCTTCCTGAGCAGCCTCCCAGCGATTTGGTTCGATGAGGAAGGCTACTATTCCCACGGCCTGTTGATTCCATTCATGGCGATCGCGGTCATTTATGGGCGCCGAGAAAAGATTGCCCGAGAACAGGCAGGTTCATCGACGTGGGGTTTTGTTATCATGTCCGTCGGCCTCGCCGGGCTCCTAGCAAGCAAGATAATAAACAACCTCTCGCTCGCAGGATTCTTCTTTATCGCGGCAATCATTGGCGGAATCTTTTTTGCATTCGGCAGAAACATAGCCAAGCACATGATCGGCCCGGCGCTGTTTTTGATTTTCATGATGCCGGTACTCGGCTGGGCAATCGACAGCTGGACCAATCCTTTGCAGTTGACGTCGACTAAAATCGCCAACAAAATGCTCAACGTTGCGGGCTACGAAACGGACATGTCGCCCGCGCAGCCGACGGTCATTCATATGAATAACTACCCACTGAACGTTGGCGGCCCATGTAGCGGCTTCAAGCTCATACTGTCGCTCGTCGCATTTACGTCCTTCTTCGCGATGATCTCCGACTTGGGGTGGAAGAAGAACCTCATCCTATTTGCCCTTTCGCTGCCTCTCGCCTTGTTCATTAACGGCCTCCGGATTATGCTAATCGGAGCTGTAGGCGAAAGCCAGAGCACCAATACGCCAATCTTGACGCCGTTTGCCGGCTGGCTTCGCCATTACGGAACCGATGCAGGCATGGTGTTTCACGACTACAGCGGATATCTAACGCTGCTCGTATGTTTTGTAATCCTGCACTTTATCGTGCGCGCCCTCGAAGGAAAGAAGCAACCTAATGAAGTCGCGAGTTAAACTTGTCCTAATCCTATTTGCGGTTGTCGGCGTTGCCGCGCTGTTCCTTCACTCCAAGCAATATCCTGAAAAGACCGAAACCTGGATGGAAGACGCCGTACCCGAGCAGCTTGCCGGATACCAGTTTGAGACTTCCTCCAAGACCAATCCGGCCGCAAAAATGGACCAGATGACCTATGACATCTTGAAGCCATTCGGCATAGTGACCAGAGTTTATGCGGATGACGAGGGGCACCGTCTCGAATTTGTCGTCATCGCCGGCAACTCGCGCAAGTCGTTTCACGATCCGCAAGTTTGCTTCTCCGCCCAGAATTGGCGCCTGATCAATCCCGGCCTCCAATATATCGACGTCCCCGCCCTAGGGGGGAAAATCCCGGCGACGGTGATGGGTATCGATCGGCCTGGGGCGAAGGGCGTCGCCATGTATTTTTATAACGGTCCAATGGGATTTCGCCATTCGCCGCTTTACATTCCATTCGATCTGACGTTCGCCAAGCTTATGATGAAGGATAACGCGGACGCTCAGTTTTTCCGATTTCTTCTAACTCCGGCCGCCACCCCCGATTCGCAATCGCCGGCCGACATCGCCAAAGCGCGCAAGCAGGACATTGAAACGATGAGCAAATTTGCCGACGCCATCTTCAAGGGTTTGGACGCATCCCAGAACGGACGCTACTTCGTTAGCCGTTAGATTCGTCCGCCGAGGACCTTCGGATAATCGTTCCAAAGGGCAGCGTCTTTGCAATTTTGGGAGCTTGGCCAGAGCCCATATTCTTGATCGCCTCCATTAAGAACTGTCTATTGCTTGGGTCCGGCCACGTGCTGGAATCGATGGCTCCCGTATAAACCAGTCTCCCATCGGCGTCCAGCAGAAATGCTTCCGGCGTCCTGGTAGCGCGATACGCGTCGGCGAAGGCGTTGCCCGGGTCTAGCGCGATGTCGAACGAAATGCCCGCCGCCGCGCCGAAAGCGCTCACTCCCGCGGCTGTTTCGTCATAGTCGGGGAATAGCCCCAAAACGCCGATGCCTGCCTTGGCGGCTTCCTTAGCGCATTCTGAAATCCTCTCCAAATAAAGACCGTCCGCTGCCCCCGAAGTCGACAGAAAAAGCACGAGCAGTCCGCCGCTATCTGAACTCACTCCCGGCACCGTAAACCGCAGCCGCAGCGTGTGCGCCAAGAGTTCAAAAGAGCTTGTTGGGGGCGCGAGCTTGGGTAGAGCAGCCACATGTGCTCGTGGATCTGGAGGAGATGCGCCGATTCCCAATGAGCGTCCGCTGCGCCACCCAGTCACAAAGCCGGCAAGTTTCGGACC
>DASSBY010000081.1:0-9350 GCA_035698285.1 Fimbriimonadales bacterium
AAGTACGAGAGCAAGCAAGAAGACGATCCGGCTGACAAAGCGCGAGATCGAAGTGCTGAATTTGATTGGTCAGGGGTATAGCAGCCGCGAAGCCGCGATTGAGTTGGTGGTCTCTAAGAGGACGGTCGATTTTCATCTGGCAAACGTTTACCATAAGCTCGAAGTGAACAATCGGGTCCAAGCCTTTCGACAGGCAACCCGGCTCGGATTAATCCCCTTCGACCCCAAGCCTTCACGAAAGTAAGGGGCGGCCCCGCCCTGAACAATAAGGCTCGGAGCTGCTAGAGCGCTCCGGGCCTTTCCTATGCCGTGTGCCGTCTTGGGATTCGCGGCAAGTCCAGGCCATCGGCCGATGTGGTCGTCGTGTATCGAATCAGCCGGTCGAGGATGACCTTGACCATGCCTGCGACAGGAAACGCCAAGATCATCCCGGGCAAGCCGAAGAGCGCGCTTCCGGACAGGACGACGAAGAAGCTGACGACTGGGTGCAAGCCCACCGCGTGGCCGACGATTCGCGGGTGGATAAGCTGGTCGTAAAGCAGCCCACAGACAATGAAGGTTATCAGCACAATAGCCACGTACGTGGTTTTCGACGAGAAGTGCAGGAACAGAAATCCGTTTGAATCGGTCGTAGCAAGCGCCAGCCAAATGACCACAAGCGATATGAAGTTGCCGATATAGGGGATCAGATAAAAAACGCCCACCAGGAGGCCGAGGAAGATCGAATACGGCACGCCGAGCACGGTCAGGATCACTGCGTTGATAAGGCTGTAGAGCAGCACACTCTTGGTTAAGCCGCGAACGTAGGCGGAGAGGACGTCTGCCAAGTCGGACATCAGACCTGTCGCGGCGGGGCGGATCGCGGGGGGGATCCACGTAACCATTCGCCGGCGGAAGTTGTCGTAATCCAGGAGGATCAACAGAGTGATGATCGGGGTCAGGACGAGCAAAAACAGAGACGAGGTGAGATACCGGACGATCCCCGCAGCGTCTGCAAATAACCCGGTGGCAAGCGAGGCCACCGTCTTCTTCACTTGGAACATTTCTTCGAGGCCCGACCGCGTTGTCGGCAAATTCAGCTTTTGCAAGGTGCTGCCGTACTGGGCCAGCATCTTATCGATCCATCCAGGCTTGACGGGCGTATCGAGGTTGTCGATGAGCGACTGTCTCGTTATCGGAAGCTGGTATGTCAGCAGTCGCCCGCTTTCTATTGCAAAAAACTGGTCGTAATAGCTATCGTCTTTGGTCGGATCGCCGATCCATTTGCCAAAGTCTTCGGCAACGATGGGAAAGGGGTCTTCCAACTTGTCGCGTCTCTGGACCGCGTCAGAATCCTTTAGGAACTGGTCGATCCGCGTAACGGGAAACAGGCTCGTTTGGATGAATTCCGTCGTCGCGGACTGAATATTGCCAAATTGGGTCACGGCGAGGGGGGCAACGAGAATTGCTGCCCCCACGACCACGCCAAGGAACACAGCGAACATCGTACCTACGGCAAAACCGCGGCGAACCCCTCGCATCCTGAGCTTCCGAATCGATGGATCGAGCAACGCCGCGACGACGAGCCCGATGGCAAACGGGAACAGTATCGCCCGAACGGAATATAAAAACCAGGCAACGGCCAAGACGACCGCTGCCCAGAGTACGACCCTTGAGCCCCCCATTTATGCGAAATGAAAAGTTAGGCGCCTGCTTCGTCGATAGCTTGATCGACGGCCGCGCCGACTTTGTTTCGCTTTTCCTTTACCCAGTCTGTAACGCGGCCTTTGAGGTCGTCGAACTTGTGGGCGAGCTCTTCGCGGGTTTCGGAGCCGGCTTTCGGCGCGAGAAGGATGCCTGCAGCGGCCCCAATCAGCGAACCGACGCCAACACCGGCCAAAAAGTAGAGCATGACGCTCTTATCGTCGTTATCGTGCATTTGTGATCTCCTTTGCGGGGACTTGCGTCCTTCTTTTACCTCGTACTACGCCGTAAATTCCGAGCGCGACACGTGCCGCGTCGAGCCATAGCGGCGATACATTCTTTTGCAGTACGCCGGCCAGCCTGGATACCGTTTCAATGGCCGGTCCGGCAGTGTTCAGCGCCGAGCTGGCTTGCGTCGCCGCGCTGCCTGCCCTCGCAAGAGTTGCTCTGGCTTCTGCCAGGGTCGGGCGAACCTCCTGCTCGAGCGTATTTTGGACCTCGTCCAAAACGGAAGACGCTCGCTCGACGAGTTGTCGAACATGAGCCGCGGAGACCCAGAGGACGATCAATATCCCCAAGAGCATCACGGTCTGCGCCGTCAGCAGGAATGTCTGTAAACCGGTCATGGCTGTAACGTCATTATAGCGGAGGAGGTCAATTAGATGGCAATTGCGCGCGGGTCCATATCATCGGGCAGTACGCCCAGTTTGCAGCGAGTACCTGCTGGTTCGAATAAAAAGGCGAATTCGGATTTTCCGACACTCCTGGCGGGGCGACGAAGCGACCCGAAGGAGCTTGCCAGAGGGCAACGTTTTGGATATAGGTGCCCCGATCGCGATACAAAGCGTCGGTCATCCCGTCAAAGTGAATTGCCTCGGCTTTCATTCTCCACTCCGCCACATTGGGGCCCATTTTCTTGGAGAGCCCGGCAACGGCGTCATGAAATGCCTTCCGCTCGAGTTCGCGAATATCTCGCCCGTCCAGATAATCGAATTTGGTAGAGCGATGCATGGCATTCCATGTCAATGTCGGCTGGACCACCACATTGAAAGTCTCCGGCCCCATTAGGCTGCCCAATTTCGGCGAAAAAAGCTCCTTGCGAAACGCGTCGAACCATGCGTCAAAAATGAGTGGCGGGACGCTCCCGTCCAGTCGATCGCCGTCCCAATTATCCAGGTATTGCTTTGCTTGTTTCTCCTCGGTTGACAACTCCGCCTGGTCGAGAGCCGCCAGGAAATCATTCAAAAAATAGGTGTAGTTTTGGTCGAGCGTCGCAATGCCCCGTGGGGCCAATTCCAGGTCCTGAGGCGATATTTTCTTAATTGGATCGAGAATCGAAAGGATAGATTTATTGCGAAAAATTCTTCCCCAAAGCGGCGTATCCATATTTGGCCACCAGGATACGGGCTTGTTGTTCCAATTCACAATCAATCCGCTCTTGGGATTCTCCGCATAGGGCATAAGATCGGCGGACAAGACTCCCGTCCAATCGTACTCCGAACCGGCCGGCGCCGGGAAGCGCGGGTCCACCTTGGCCGATCTGATCGGCACCCGCCCACAATAAAACCAGGCGATGTCGCCGCCCGTGGTCGCGACAAACAAATTGAACGCCGGCACGATCTGCTTCGCTATGGCGTGGAATTCCGGCAACGTTTTCGCGCCGGCGAGGCGAAACGTGTGGCCGAAACTTTCCGATTCCTGCTTCCACAGAGTCGACTTTTCGACGTACGCGACGCCTGTATTCACACTCTTGATAATCACGGGGCCGAACGACGTCATTTCCCTTTTTGCCGTTACCGTGTCGCCGCCTTTGACCGCTATTTGCGTTTCCGAGACTACGAATTTTGTCCACCTGCCAGCGAGGTCGTACTCGCTCGGATCGTTTGGATTTAGCTTTACAAAAAATATGTCCCTGCCATCCGAAACTCCGCTCGTTAGGCCCCAAGCCGCGTAGGGCGAATGCCCGACCTGGATGCCGGGAACGCCGGGAACATCCATACCGACGGCCGTATATTCAGGGCACGAAATGCTTATTTGATGGACGACGCTCGGAAGGCTAAAACCCATTTGAGGGCCATTGAGCAAAAGAGGAACGCCGAGGGCGCTGCGATCTTTGCCAACGACCATGGCATAACTTCCCCACCGATTGGGTATTCCCAAACTTGCCGCGAGATCGCGCGTATCCGCTCTTTCTTCGAGCCTTATCGCCGGCAGCAATTCCAAGAGATTTACTTTTGGCAGCAGGGCCAAGTGTTTTTGCAGAACGCCGGCTTCCGGTTTCGGAAACGGCGATTTGCCCTTGAACGGATCGTCCGATTTTGAAACCGTCGGAATGGCGGCCGGGTCGTTTTGCCATAAAATATCTTCGATCGCTTCCGGAGTTTTGTCCTTGAGCCTGTCCTTCAGATAAGCGTAGAGCAGCAAATTGCGAATTTCGCCATCGCCGCCCGCTCCAAATAGCCGCGTTAGGCCCACCGTTATGGCCATCGAATCGACGAAACCCCAACGACGGGGCCGGTCGCTTCCAAATCCACTTGGGAGTTTCCCCGCTGCGTAAAGCTCTTCGATGCGCCGATTTATGCCGTCGGAATAGGCCTCCAAAATTAGCTTTGCCTCTGGGCTAAGCTGCTCGTACATTCGCATGTACTCCTCGCTCGTATAGCCGAATTGAATGACCTCTTTGTCGCTTGCGACTGCGGACGGCCCCAGGATTTCGCTCAGCGTGCCCCGAGCCGAGCGGCGGCTAAGCTCGAGCTGCCAAAGGCGGTCTTCGGCTACCGCGTAGCCGGCCGCTTCGAAGGCATCTCTAGCGGAGTCGGCGAAGATATGCGGAATTCCGTAGGAATCCCGGATTGTGACGGCGCTCGATTGGAAGCTGAGCGCCGCGATTAGGGCAACGAGCATGCCCCATTATCTACGGAAGCCGGCTGCGACCGCCACCCAGAGCCTTTGCGCCGCTCACGAGACCATAAACGACGATTACGATTCCCGCAATGACGGCAAGCTTTAGCCCGAATCCGATGAGCGGCACTATCAGGCCCATGAGGATTGAGACGACCAGCGCCGCGGCGACGATGACGAGACCAAGTTTGATGGGGTTCAACATTTTCTCCTTATGGTGAATCTACATAGGATAACGAAGCAGCCTTCCACCGGGTTTCGCGCTCCAGCAGCGCTTGGGCATTTCGCCGCATCCTCGACGCTCCGGCGCGCATGAAGGCGGTCCCGGCGTATCGTCGGACGAACTCCAGCCTGTCGATCGCGGCCAGTTCCACCAAGCTCGGCCGCAGGTTCGCATCTCTGGCGTCGAAGTCAGGCTCCGAGGTTTCCCGTGCGCGCAATGGCTGACTCTCTCGCTGCTGATTGAACGGGCAAACTTCCTGGCAGACGTCGCAACCAAAGACCCACCCTTGGAGGTCCGCATCTCCCAGCGGGCCCTTGTGCTCGATCGTTAAGTAGCTGATGCATTTGGCCGAATCGAGGACGCCGACGGGCTGCCCCGGTTCAACCGAAAGCGCGCCCGTGGGACAGGAGTCGATGCATTTCGTGCAGTTGCCGCAGCCGCCGACGGCCGGCGCGTCCGTCTCGAATCGCTCGCTCATCAGCAAAAGACCTATGAAGAACCAGCTGCCGCGCTTTGAGTCGATGAGGCACGTATTTTTACCGTACCAGCCGAGTCCCGCCGAAAAGGCATAGTCCCGATCCAGAATCGGCGCCGAGTCTACGCAGGGGCGCGTTCGCGTGCCGGGCCATGTTTGCTCGGCATACTCCGCGATGCGTTTGAGCTTTTTGCGGAGGACTTTGTGGTAGTCCCGGCCCAGCGCGTATCGGGCCACGCGCGGCGGGCTCGGGTCCACGGCTTGGAAATAGTTCAGGCTAACCGCCAGTATGGATTTTGCTCCTGGGAGAAGCGCCTGAGGGTCGCTTCTGATCGCGGAGGAGTCGGCCATATACGCCATCCCGGCGTGCTTCCCCTCCGCGATCCACTTCTTATAGGAGCTCAAATGCGGCGCCTGCTTTGCATCGCAGATACCCGCGGTGGCGAAACCTTGGGATATCGCGAAAGCCTTTAGCGGTTCGCCGTCGATAAGCATCACCCTCAATTGTATACAATCGCCATGTGGTAATCGGAGTAGACCTTGGAGGCACAAACGTTCGGGCTGCGCTCGTCACTTCGGGCGGCGAAATCGGGGGTCCGCGCGTGGAGAAGCCGTCGCGAGCGCGAGAAGGGGTGGCCGCTTGTTTAGACTCCGTAGCGGACACGATATTGGAAGCGGCCGCTGGCGTGGAGCCAAGCTCCGTGGGGATCGCGATTCCCGGCCATATCGACGGGCTCGACGGAGTCGTGCGCTGGGCGCCTAACTTCGGAACCGGGCTGGGCGAAGAGTTCCAAATGTGGCTGGATGTTCCCTTTACCGAGGGCCTTTCCGAGCGCATTCCCTTCCGAATCCATATCGGCAATGACGCGAATTTGGCGGCGATAGGCGAGTACCGTTTCGGCAGCGGGAAGCGAACGGCGAACGGGCTCGTACTTTTCACGCTTGGAACAGGGCTTGGAAGCGGTGTAGTCCTTGCGCCCGAATGCGTGCACGGCGGGCTAACACGCGCCACCGTCCTCTTTGGAAACGGCGGAGGGGCCGCTGAGCTGGGGCATATAACGATCGTAAAGGACGGTGCGCTTTGCAGCTGCGGGGCGCGCGGGCATGCGGAAGCTTATCTTGGCGGCATTGGGCTCTTGACGCTGGCGGCGAAGTTCGGCGCCGAAGGCAGCTCTCCAAAGGCGATATTTGTTGCGGCTGAGAACGGGGATAGCTCTGCCTTGCAAACTTGGGCGCTGTTCGGCTCTTATTTGGGCATCGTGATTTCGTGCGCGATCCACTCCTACGGGCCGGAAATCGTGGCGATTGGTGGACAGGTGGCGAAGGCCGCAAAGTATTTCCTTCCGTCGGCGATAGAGTCGGCACGCGAGGCAAGCGTCGCCTCCCTGTTCGCAAATTCGCGGATCGCGGTCGCCGAGAAGATCGACGACGCCGGGATCCTTGGGGCGGGCGCGCTCGCGTTGGAAGCGGATGAAGCTTAGCAAGGAAACCCTGGAAATCTCCGGCGGGCGAAAGCTCTACCTCTACATCGTGGAGGATGACTCGCGGACGAACCGGATGCAGACGAAGTTTTGGTCCGCAGTCAGCGAAGAATGGCGCGAGCGATCCGCGGAAATGGAGAAGTGGATGGCTCCCATCACCGAGGCGCTGCTGTCGCCGTTTCACTACGGCGGCGGCAGGATGCTCGACATAGGTTGCGGCCCGCAATCGATGCAGATTCCTTCGACTTGGTCGGTTACGGGATGCGATATCGCCGCCGCTATGCTGCCACCGGTGGTCGCCGCCGCGGACCGCCTGCCCTTCGCGTCGCGTTCGTTCGATGCGGCCGTTTCGAGATGCGCCCTGATGTTGGCGGCGGACGCTGGGCGCGCAATTTCCGAAATGGCGCGTGTACTGCGGCCCGGCGGCATAGCCTCTTTTTCGGTTTGGGGAGCCGCCGTGGAGAATAGCTGGGACCACGCGCTTCTTCCGGTTCTCGAGAGGCGATTCGGGCTGCGTGCCCCCGACCCACGTGCGCCGCATGCCTTCCGTTTGGGCAATCCGGACGAAGTGTTCGCATTGCTCGGCGGCGCCGGCTTTGGAGGCATAACTCAGCGAAAAATCGCCGTGCCTTTCCTTTCCGAACTATCCGCTCAGGAGGCGGTGCGGCATCTTGTGGCCTTTGTCGGCCCGTTTCGAACGGTGCTCTCAAAATTTGCCGATCAGGCAGACGCAGCTTTGCAGGACGCCGAGCAAGCTCTTGCCAAAGTCGACCGGATGGGAACGGCGTGGGTATGGACCGCCGTTCTGCCTCTTGACGCATGACCCTTGGAAACTGTACAATGCGATTCGACTCTGCGGCCGGAAACGGTTGCAGGAAGAAGGGAGTCACTTAGGGGCCGTATTCGGCCCCTTTGGTATTTTTGGATAGACTCTTGCCGTGGGTACGGGCAAGCTCGTAGTTTCGATTACCGGCGCAAGCGGCGCCATTTACGCCATGCGTTTCTTGCGCGAGGCAGCAAAGCACTTCGAATCGATCCTTCTGACGATGAGCGATCAGGCTTTCGACGTCGCTCGCACCGAACTTGGCCTCGAGGCGAACCGCTCGACCTTCTCCGTCGAATCTCTGTTGGGAGTAAATCCGGGAAACGTCAGACTCCTCGACGAAAAGGATTACTTCACGCCGCCCGCAAGCGGCTCTTTTCGCCATGACGGCATGGTTATCGTTCCGTGCAGCATGGGAACGCTTGGACGCATCGCAAACGGCATTAGCAACGACCTTCTCACGCGCGCTGCGGACGTATGCCTGAAAGAATCTAGGAAGCTGATTTGCGTCGTGCGTGAAATGCCGTACAACCTGATCATGCTTCGCAACATGACTCAACTGGCCGAGGCCGGCGCAACGATATTGCCCGCGTCGCCGGCATGGTACAACCGGCCTGCAACAATCGAAGAATTGGCGGACACCGTGGTTGCACGAATCCTACAAAATCTCGGCGTCGAGCAGGATTTGGTGCCTCAATGGCGTGCCGAAACCGATTAGCCGTTCTCCCCTTTAAGAGGGGAGGCGACTGGTTATCCGCCGTCCTGCTTACGGAGATAGTCGGCGAGCTTCGCTTTCTGAGCTTTCGACATCCGAGGCGCTGTCTTGTCGAGCATGTGCATGAAATGCGCCACTTCGTCCGGCTTCACAGGGCAGCCGATATTTTGCGGCTCCTTGCCTTCGACAGGCATTTTGGAATCGATAAGAATCTTGCCCGCGGGGTTCAAGATCGCGAAGAACGGAAGGCCGGAAGTTTCGCCCTTCAGCGCCTTCATGACATCCATCCCGTGGGGGTTTTCGAGCGATTTCTTGTCACCCGATTCCATGACGTCGATCTTGACGAATACGTAGTTGTCCAAAAAGGACTGCTTAAAGTCCTTGTGATCCAAAACGGCTGCCAGCCGTTTGCACCAGCCTCACCAGGAGGCGTCGAACAGCACGAAGACGTTTTTCTTTTGCTCCTCGGCGACCTTTCGGGCGTCGAGAAGCATACCGTTTGCGTCCCGCGGATTTGCCTGCGCGAAGGCAGCGACCGAAGCCGCGGCGAGCCCAAGCGCCAGGAAAGTTTTGGCTTTCATGCCCAAGTATAGCCGGTATAATCCGTGCTCGCGCGCCGACGTAGCTCAGTGGTAGAGCAGCTGTTTCGTAAACAGCAGGTCGCCGGTTCGAATCCGGCCGTCGGCTCCATTATTTTGAACATAAAAGGTGGAAAATTCGTCTTGAAGGCAAAGGTCCGATAAGTGGCTCGCATGCCTATTGTGTGCCAACGGAGCCAAACAGCACCTGCTCCAGGCGTTCGGCGGCGGATTCCTGCATGTCTGGGAGTACATGGCTGTATGTATCGAGCGTCAAAGTTATGCTGGCATGGCCAAGGCGCTCCGAAACGATCTTGGGATTCATGCCGGCCTGCAGAAGGATCGTTGCGCAGCTATGCCGCAGGTCATAGAGCCTGATGTTGTGGGCTGCCCCCATTCTTGAAGACATTTCAAAATGAGTCCTTGGCATATGATGACATGGTTGCCGATGGTGGGCGGTAACCGCGGGAC
>DASSBY010000082.1:0-19254 GCA_035698285.1 Fimbriimonadales bacterium
CTTGCTCGCCGGGGTGATGACCTCGCTGAGGCTGCCGCCCGTGAGGGCGAAGTTCGAGATGCCGCCGGGCAGGCGGTAGAAATAATAGTTGAGCGCGTAGCATAGGGGCTTGCCTTCGACCAGGCGGCCATCGTCAGTCGGGTTGCCCGAATCGTCTACGGGGCATTTGAAGATCTCGGTGCTCTTCGTGTAGCCGAGGATGAGGTCGGCCCAGCAGACTTCGCCGACGCCGGCGCCAGCGTGAAACGCAAATTGTGTGTACGGCGGGACGGATTCCTCGGGGTAGTTGGCCATCGGCATCCAATCGTCGAAATCGCTTACGTACATTTGGAGGGCAATGCCGATTTGCCTGGCGTTTGAGAGGCACGCCGTCTTCTTGGAGGCTTGCTTGGCCGCGTTAAATATCGGGAACAAGATGGCGGCGAGTATCGCGATGATGGCGATGACGACAAGGAGTTCGATGAGCGTGAAGGCGCGCAGCAACCCAGGTTTGCGTTTCATTGGTTCATTAAACCTCATGTCCATTGCGCGCCCATGGGAGGCTTTATCATCATCGTCATGCGCTTTTTTTAAGGGTGGCTGTTTTGGGTCAACCTGTGGGCTGGCGGTCTCGGCTTCTGCTGCTCCTCGTCGTAGATAGGAGAAGCGGGAAGAAGATGTCAACTATGGCAACGCAATTAGCCCGCTGGCGGTGGTTTTTGAAATTAAGATTTGCCGGATTTGCAATTTCCCTCGCCTGGGGTCGTCCGTTACTCTTTTAGCAGTGAGACGGTGAGGAGCATTTGGGAGGGTTCGATGGCTTTTACGTCGTGGCGTGCGCCGGGCGGGATGACGAGGATGTTTTGCGCGTGGACGCGGTGTGCGGCACCTGCGACATCGATTTCCAGTTCGCCTTGCAGGACATGGACGGTAACGACGCCTGGCGCCGAGTGCTCTCGCATGCCGCCGCCGCGTTCGAAGTCGAAGATGGCGACGGTGGATTTGTAGCCTTTGAATAGGGTGATTTGGCGGTGGCCAGCGACGGCCGCGTCGATCTCCGAGGCCAGTTTCGCGAACTCCTCGGGCAGGTTCAGCACGGCGGCTGAGCCGTCGAGTCGCTCCTCGGCGCGCTCTCTCATGGGTGGATCTCCATGGATTGATTATGGTCCGGGAACCGTGACATTCCACGCGGAAGCTTGAGCAATGCGGGGGCGGGATTGACCGATCTCAGGCCACTCTGGGCCACCCGCTATTTAGTTTTTTGAGCCGTAGATGCCGTCGAGAGCGTTCCACATGGCTTGGGCGACGTTCTCGCAAGCGGAGCGGCATTTGGCGAAATCTTCTTCTGACATGTCGCCGATGATGCCTTCCAGGGTGTCGACTTCCGCCCAGTCGCCGGCGTGCTCTTCGAAGTACTTTTCGCCGTCTGCGCCCACCTTGTAATGCTCGGTTAAGCCGTCAAGTTTGGTTTGGGCGGTGACGGGCTGTTGAACTTCAAAGGCGTAAAGGCCGCCGATGGCGCTTGCGGGGGCGGAGAAGGCGGTTCGAACGATGTCGATGAGGGCGCCGGTTTCGGCGAGGGCGGGTTTGCCTTCGGTCGTTCCGTCGCCGTTGCGCAGGTCGCGGACTGCTTTGGCGAACGCAAGCCACAGCTCGTGGTGGACGCGCTCTTCTTCGGCGTAGTCGCTTTGGCCGATTCTTTCCCAGCCGTCGGCGATGATGTTGACGAAGTGGCCGTAATCTTCGGCGTAGCGGTCAAGCTTGTCGACGGGCAGCGTTCCATGACGCCAGTCGTTGTAAAAAGGATGCTTGTTGAGGTCGAATTGGAGGACGATTTCACGGAGTTGCGAAGTGCGGCTCATCGGGCGCTATTATCCCCCAAAGCGGTCCTCTAAAGCTATCCGGCGGAGGCAGGTGGCGGCGGCGGACTAAAAGCGGGAACCAAATTCCCCGGGGCCGAGGGAGAGCGCCAAACGTAAACTCTTTCACCTTGGATTTCGCCTCCTGCTTCGCCGATTCCCGCGCCGCCCCCCGGCATGTAGACGGCGGCGTCGTCCGTCACCGCAATGCCTGCGGGAGGGGCGAATTTTTGAACGTGGGAAACGACGTCGAGAACGTGCGAGTAGGCGACCGAGGAGACGTCTTTGCCGGCGGCCATCACGACGCCCGTGTGGATGCCGCAGCGAACCTCGAACGGTGTGCCCGTGCGGTTCCTGAAAGAGTTGAACTCGAGCATTCCACCCTGAATGCGTCGCGCTGCCTGGAACGCTTGCTTTGGATGTTCGAAGGTTAGGATGATGCCGTCGCCCGCCGTGCTATGGAGGCTGCCGCCGAACTGCTTTCCGCAGTCGACGATGAAGTTCGTGTATTGTCCAAACGTGTATTCCGAGGCGAGGGGGTCGCATGCGGATTTGATTCGCGTGCTGCCAACTACATCTACGCTGAGGAAGGTGACGAGTTGCTCGGTCTGCGTTAGCTCATCCTGGAGTTCGACGAGCTGGCGGAGGAGTTCGGCCCGACGGCGGTGGGGATCGGCGTAAGGACCTAGGCGAAGTAGGCGGTCGCCGGCGAACGCGGCGGCCCAGCCGGCAGCTGCTCCGAGAATCGTCATCGGAATTATCGAGGCGGCTTCGATGCCGACGCGGATTTGCAAAATGAGGGCGAAGAGTGCAAGGCCGAGGGTCGCGGTGAAGGCGAAGGCGGCTCCGGCGAAAGCGCCAAGCTCGGTCTTGCGTGAAAGGCCGACGTTCGCCACGGCGAGAGCGACGACAATGATTTGGCAGATGGTCAGAAGGCCGGAACTGTCGCCGTATTTTTGGATCAACTGGCCGAGGATGGCGTATTGGAGGCCGAAGATGGCGCTTACGGCGATACGCTTGGTGGCATTTCCGATGCGGCTCCATTGCCGGCGAATTCTCGCCTGGAGGCTCTGGTCGGCTTCGTCTTTCTTGATAGAGGAGAGCACGAACCGGAGCGCGCCGGGATTCGCGCCGGTTTGATCGGCAATAACGCGAATGGCTTCCTCTATGTCCGAAGCCGCGAGTGAGGCTTGTCCTTCCGGCGGAGACTGCGGTTCTAGTTGGTCCATTCGAAGACTTTGCTATTGTACAAGAAGCGGTATATTTCGGCACGTGCCGATACGGATTAAGCTTTTCGCGAGCTTGCGTGCCAAGTTCGGCCCTGAAATATTGCTCGAGGCCGATCTTCCCGTTACTGTGGACGAACTAGAGCGCATGCTTCGCAGCCAAGACTGCTGGGTGGAAGGTTCTCGGATCGCCGTCAACCTCGCTTTCGCAGCCGACGGAGATACGGTCTTGGAAGGGGACGAGGTTGCCGTGATTGCCCCCGTAAGCGGAGGATAGGCTCTTTGGTCCTGCTTACGCGCGAGCATCTTAGCGTCGAGACGGTGCTTCCCTCTCTTCGAAACGATGTTTTCGGTGGATATTCGCTTTTCTTGGGCGACGTGCGCTCCGAGACCGACGGAGTGGCTACTCGAAAGCTGCTTTACGAGGCTTATGAAGAAATGGCGCTTGCGGAAATGCGCAAAGTCGTTGCGGAAGCAGAGGCTCGCTGGGGCGGGAAGGCAGCGCTCGTCCATCGATTGGGAGAATTAGCGCCGGGCGAGACTTCGGTGATCGCGGCGGCGGCTTGTCCGCACCGGGCTGAGGCGTTCGAGGCGTGCCGCTACTTAATCGAGAGGCTGAAGGCGGACGTTCCGATTTGGAAAACCGACCTCTAATCGAAGTCTTTCGAGGGGCGGACTTGCAGCATCGTCAACTGGCAGCGGGCAGGCATTTTGAGGGCGAACAGGACACAGGCGGCGATATCCTCGGATTTCATGGCTTCGCCGCGCTCCGTTTTTCTTTGCCTTTCCTCAAGGCTCCAGTCGAAGAAGTTCGTGCTAACTCTGCCGGGTTCGATCAGGGTCACGCGAATATTGTCGGGTGCGACCCCTTTGCTCAACGATTCGGTAAAGCCGCGCATCCCGGATTTTGAAGCCACATAAACGTCCGATCCCGGGCCGCGCGATTTTGCGCTTAGCGAGCCGATATTGACGATGTGCCCCCCGCCGCGGCCCTTCATCATTGGGACTGCCTCGTCGCAGCACCACATGCAGCCGAGAAGGTTCGTTTGCATGACGTACTGCCAGTTCTCATCGGAATCTTCCACGCTGTCGCCCGGAATGCCTGCGTTGTTGATGAGGATGTCGAGGCCTCCGAACTCCCTGCGCGCCTTCTCGAAAACTTCCTTAACCGCCGTGGGCTCCGACTGGTCGGCGATCATGCCGACCACCTCGGGGCCTACGGCGACCGATTGGATCTCATCGACGGCTTCGGACAAATGCCGTTCGTTGCGGCCGAAGACGAGCACCGACGCGCCTTCCGACGCCAGGGCAATCGCGATGGCCCTCCCGATGCCCGTCGTTCCCCCAGAGACGATGACAGCCTTTTCGGCGAGTGCGGTTTCAGGAAAGTCAACGGTGACCGATTCCACTATCTACGCGTTTGCCGCCTCGGGGTTGATCTCGGACACGGCGATTTTGGTGAGGGTCTGGTTAGCGGCCATTTCCTCGTCGCGGGTTTGCTGGAGCAGAGCTGCGACATCGTCGTAGCCGCACTCCTGGGCATGGGCTCGCGCGGTTCCGTAGCCGGCAATTTCGTAATGCTCGATCCGTTGGGCTGCCGCAATGAGGGCTGCGTCGGTGACGTTCGGGTCGCCTTCGACCTTCATCATTTCGTCGGCTTCCTTGATGAGGCCCTTCATAGCCTTGCACTCTTGCCCGTTCGGCTTTTGCCCGAGCGTTTCAAAGGCCATTTCGAGCCGCTCCAAGTGGCCCTTGGTGACTTCGAGATGGTCTTCGATTGCCGATTTGAGCGCTTCGGTTTTGGCGGCCTTAGCTGCTTTCGGGAGGGCTTCGACCAGCTGGGATTCTGCGCTGTGCAAGTCTTGGAGTTCGTGCGTCAGCAGTTCGTCGAGAGAGGTAAGTTTCATGGTTGTCGTCTCCTTTTTTCCAGTAATTGAATGAAGTTACTACTACTACGCCTTGGAGAAGGAGAAATGTACTGAACGGAGCCGGCGGGCTAAAATCTGGGTGATGACCGATGTGCGGGATGTGACGATCGTTGGCGCCGGGCCGGTTGGCTTGTTCGGCGCCTTTTATGCGGGCCTTAGGGGGATGTCCGTCAGGATCGTGGATTCACTCGAAGACGCGGGCGGCCAGCTGGTGGCGCTCTATCCCGAAAAACTCGTTTACGACATGCCCGGTTTTCCGGAGATCCTGGCAAAAGATTTGGCCGAGGGATTTTTTCGTCAAGCGCAGAGGTTCCAGCCGGAAATCGTTTTGAACCAACGATGCGAGAAGCTCGTATCGTCGGAAGGCAATTGGATTTTATCCACGGACAAGGGCGAATACCCATCGAAAACGCTCATTCTTTGCGCGGGCGTCGGAGCATTTTCTCCGACGAAGCTTGGGGTTGACCGGGAAAGCGATTTTGTGGGAAATGGACTATTTTATGGCGTGCAATCGAAGGAGGTTTTTCGAGATAAGCGCGTCGTTGTGGTTGGCGGCGGGGACAGCGCCCTCGATTGGGCACTCGCCTTGGAGGGGATCGCGTCGGACTTGAAACTGGTTCATCGCCGGGATGGTTTTCGGGCGCACGAGGATAGCATTCGCAAGCTGATGGCGAGCACCGTGGAGCTCAGGCTGTGGGAAGTCGTTACAGAGCTGTGCGGAGACGAAAAGATCGATGCGGTTCGAACCGAAAACAAGCAAACGCACGAGGTTTCGACCATCGAGTGCGACGAGGTGATCGTGAACATTGGCTACAAGACGACATTGGGGCCGCTCAAGGATTGGGGCTTGGCCCTCGCCAAGAATAAAGTCGCCGTGAACACCAAGATGGAAACGAATTTGGCTGGGATTTACGCGGCCGGCGACATATGCACGCATGAGGCAAAACTTGATCTAATCGCAACAGGCGTCGGAGAAGTTTGTATTGCCGTCAATTATGCAAAAACATATATAGATCCCGCGGCATCGGCTTTTCCGGGGCACAGCAGCGATATGCAGCTGCCGGACTTGCAATCGTAATACCGATGACAATTAATTGATTTTAAGGCCGGCTTCTTGAAAGTCTTTAATAAATCGCTCAAGACCCGAGTCGGTTAGCGGATGGTTGAAAAGCATATCCATCACTTTGTAGGGCATCGTCGCGATGTGAGCGCCTGCGCGAAGCGATTCTACGACATGGAGCGGATGCCGAACGCTTGCAACCAAGACTTCGCTGTCGAAGCCGTACTTTTCGACGATTTCGACCGTTTCGGCCACGGCAGCCATTCCTTCGCCACCGATATCGTCGACCCGGCCGACAAAATTGCTGATGAATGTCGCGCCCGCTTTGGCCGCCAACAGCGCCTGATTGACGGTAAATACAAGGGTCACATTAGTGCGAATTCCTTTGTCGCTAAGCGTTTTTACTAGGCGCACGCCGTCGCGGATCATGGGAACTTTGACGACGACTTGATCATGCCAGGAAGCAATTTCCTCGGCCTCTCGAAGCATAGCCTCGAACGATGTGGAAACGACTTCCGCGCTAATGGCCCCGCCCGGAAGCAGATCGCAAATAGCGAGGACCGTTTCTTTGAATCCCTTTCCGGATTTGGCGATGAGCGTCGGATTGGTGGTTACGCCGTCGAGAATTTGCCATTCGGCGGCTTTTTTCACCTCGGCTATATCGCCGGTGTCGAGGAAGAGCTTCATGGCCACATTTTACTTAAGCCATGCCGCGGTCGAGGACGCGATATTGGAGCGCCTCGCTGAGGTGGTTTTCCAGGATAGCCTCATCGCCCGCCAGATCGGCGATCGTCCTAGCTACTTTCACCGCCCTATCGAAAACGCGAGCCGACAATCCCATTTTGCCTGCGGCCGCTCGAAGGAAATCCTTGCATCCGTCGCTCAGGGGACAATATTCTCGCAACTCTTTGGTGGTCATGCGGGCGTTTACAGCCGTCGTTTTGCCAAACCTTTCTGCTTGACGCTTCCTCGCGGCGGCGACTCGTTCGCCGATTGCTTGGGATGGCTCGCCGTTGCGCGCGCCAACCAATTCTTCCTGCGTTAGCCTCGGAACTTCGACATGGAGGTCGATGCGGTCGAGTAATGGCCCGCTGATGCGGCCCATGTAACGCCGGATCGCCTCGCCGCTGCAAGAGCAGGCTTTCACGCGGTCACCGTTAAATCCGCAGGGGCAAGGGTTCATCGCGCCGATAAGCATAAGCTCGGCAGGGAAGTCTAGCGACGCTTGGACCCTCGCTACAGAGACAATTCCATCTTCGAGCGGCTGGCGGAGGCCTTCGAGCACATTGCGGTCGAATTCCGGCATTTCATCCATGAAAAGGACGCCGTGATGGCTAAGGCTCACTTGGCCCGGACGGGGAACGCGGCCGCCTCCAACGATAGCGGCATGGCTCGCGCCATGATGCGGCGCTCTGAAAGGTCGCTCCCAAATCAGTCCCTTGCGGCCGTTCATCATGCCCGCGCTGCTGTAGATTCGGGTTACTTCGATCGCTTCCTGTTGGGTGAGCGGGGGAAGGATGGTGGGCACCCGGCGCGCGAGCATTGTCTTGCCGCTGCCGGGCGAGCCGATCATGATCGCGTTGTGTCCGCCCGCGGCGACAATTTCGAGCGCGCGCTTCGCCTGCAGTTGTCCTTTTACGTCGCAAAAGTCCACACCATATTCGGGTCGCTCCTGTGTGGCGAAATCGACGGGCGCCAGCGGTTCACGGCTGCCAGGATCGGAAAGCAGATCCCAAACCTCGCGCAGGTGTGTCACCGGAAAAACCGAAACCCCTTGAGCAACCGTTGCTTCCGGCGCGTTTTGCTCTGGAAGGATAATGCGCTCGATGCCGGCATCCTGGCAATAGAGCGCCATGCTGACGGCGCCGTTTATCGGACGAATTATGCCGTCGAGGCCCAACTCGCCGGCAACCAAAGTTGTGTCGAAGACGTCAAGTCCGAGTTGGCCGCTTGCTGCCAGGATCGCGAGCGCGATCGGAAGGTCGAGTGACGGCCCCTCCTTTCGCATATCGGCCGGGGCGAGGTTCACGGTGATTTTTCGATAGGGAAAATCGAAGCCGCAGGAGCGTATAGCGTTGTGGACGCGTTCGCCGCTTTCCTTGACGGAGGCGTCGGGCAGCCCGACGATGGCGAAGTAAGGTGAGCCGCCGGACAGGCCCGCTTCCACCGTGACTTCGACAGCATCGATCCCGTGCAGCGTGGCCGTGCGCACCTTTGCGATCATGTGATGTCCTCCCTAATAATTGGCGTTCTGCCTTAAGAGTGTGACGCTACGCGATGGGTTTTCGCCAAAAGATAAGGCCGAGCGCGATTCCGGCGGTGGCGATGATGCAGATAAGTGAGGTGTAGAGCGCGCCTCCCTTGAACGTCACTCCGGCATAGGAAGCGCTGACGATCAGGAGCGCGACCGTGAGGATGCCAAGTACGATTCTTCCGGTGAGCTTTTCGCCGGCGTTCGAGTTGCGGACGATGTCGAGAAGGAACGGAGCTTTGCAGTTTTGGCAGACGATTTCGCCTGGAGGATTTTCAGCTTGGCAGCGCGGGCACTTTAGGTTGCCCGCAGGTGGGGCGTCGTCCAATTCCTCACGCCAACGGCGGCTGAGCGCGATCTCCTTATAAAAAAGATCTCGGGCCGAACGGTTTTGGGTGGGATCCACGGAGTCGGAAACGGAAGCCGCCGCCCGGTCGGCGATGGCTATGGCATGCGCGTTCATGCCGTAGCGCTTTATGATACGGGCGATTTCGAATCGGGCGCCGACGTTGTCCGGGCGCGCGCCGAAAGCGTTGTAGGCGCGCACGAGCTCATCGGTATCGGTTAGGCGATGGATTCGAGCATCGCTGGCGCTTTTCGCAAAAGGCAGAAGAACGAGACCTGCAAGCATCGCCACGAATACCGCGACGGTTACCAGGTTGCCGCCGCTCATGATGGCGACCGGCATCAGCGCGACGGCTATGCCGATTGCCGGCAATCCAAAGTTTGCGCCGATCTCGCCCTCGGCCATGTGGTGGATGATGATCAGAACCCACGCGAAGCAAACCGCAGAGGTCACGATCGCGATCAGCAGACCTTCAGGACCCACCATTCCGGATTGAGCCAATAAGCAGACCATTTTCATACTCGATGGATTGGAAGTGTCACTTGGTTTTCCGCCCTACAAGGCGGGCTCGCAGCCGGTAACCCTCGTGAAAATGTCGATATAACGCTCGCGAGTTTCCGCGATCACGCTTTGTGGAAGTTCAGGCCCGGGGGCGGTTTTGTCCCAGTCCAGCGTTTCCAAATAATCGCGCACGAATTGTTTGTCGAGACTGCTTTGCGGGCGGCCGGGTTCGTACTCATTTTTCGGCCAAAAGCGCGAGCTGTCGGGAGTTAAGCATTCGTCGATCAGCTTTATTCCGTCACCCAGCATGCCGAATTCGAACTTCGTGTCGGCGAGAATGATTCCTGCGTCGTCGCATTTTGCCCGGGCCGCATGGAAAAGACTGAGCGTGGCTTCGCGGCATCGGTTCATCGTAGGGAGGCCAGCAATTTGAGCCGCCTCTTCGAAGCTGATGTTCTCGTCGTGTCCCGTTTGCGCTTTTGTCGCCGGGGTGTAGATCGCTTCGGGCAAAGGATCGGCCATCCGGAGGCCGCTTGGAAAATTGAGCCCGTAAACCTCGACCTCGCAGGACGGGCCGCCTTTTAACCGGTAATCCTTATAGAGCGAACCGGCAATATGCCCCCGTGCGACGCTCTCGATGAGGATCGGGTCGCACTTTTCGACGAGCATGCAGCGACCCCCGAGCTGCGTTTCGTCGTAAGTGTCTCCCAACGCCCGCGCTATTTCGGCATCGTCGATGGAGATCATATGATTAGGAACCATGGCGCCCAGATATTGAAACCAGAACGCGCTCAGTTGATTGAGGATTTTTCCCTTATCGGGAATTCCGTTGGGAAGAACAACGTCGAAGGCGCTTAGCCTATCCGTCGCCGCCAAAACGAGGCTGTCGCCAAGATCGAAGACGTCACGAACTTTGCCTGTCCGCGAAGGCTCCGCTCCGCGCAAAGAAATGTGGGTGACCGCCAAGGTGGATGCCGGCATGGTCCGAAGTATACACGCGCCGATGTTTTATCGCCTGCGCAGAGCCACGACGAGGAAGGGCGCGCCGACAAGGGCCGTAAGGACTCCGATATTTATCTCCTGTCCCGGTACGAGCCTTTGGGCGAGAAGGTCGGCCAGCACGAGGATCGCTGCGCCGAGAATTGCGGACGCCGGCAATAGTTGTACGAGTGGGGGCCCGACAAACCGCCGCGCGATATGCGGTACGAAAAGCCCCACGAATCCCACGATTCCGACGGCGGCTACGGCCGCGGCCGCCATCGCAGTGCCGGTAATCAGGGTGACCCACTTGACTCTCTCGACATCGACTCCGAGCCTGCCCGAGGATTCCTCTCCGACGGAGAAGACGGTCAGCGGCCGTGCGTAGCGGAACAGCACAGCAAAGCCGACGCCCCCAGCTGCCGCCACCAAGACGACCCGTCCCCAATCCATCGAGGCGAAGCTACCCAAGAGCCAGAACAGGATGCGCGAGGAGTCTTGGCCGGCGTAGGCGAGGAAGAATGTTACAAGCGCCCAGAGAAACGAGCCGACGGCGACGCCCGAGATGAGCAGCGACTGCAAGGTCAAACTGCCCCGTCCACGGGCGACCGAGACGACTAAGCCGAGACCGCATAGCGCAGTTAGGAACGCGCTTCCGAACGCGGCCGCCGTTGCGAAGCCGAGAAGGGATGCGATGGCTCCGCCGACCGCGGCCCCGCTGCTAACTCCGATGATGTAGGGGTCGGCGAGGGGATTCCTGAACAGGGTCTGGAAGGCGGCGCCGACCAAAGACAAAATCGCGCCGATGAGCGCTGCGGCGCATGCCCGTGGGAGGCGGATGCTCCACAAAACCGTTTGCTCGGGCGAGTCTCCAGGCCCCCGCAGAAGTCCGTGAAAGATGTCGGCAGGGGAGAAGACGCCACTGACGGCAAGGTGCAAAACAAAGGCGAAGGCGAGAGCCAAAGCCAGAAGTAACCAGGGGACGCCGCGCCTCACCCGCAGATTATGGCAAAACAAAAGTGCATCATTTTGTCTACCTGAATGGTATATTCTTCATGAGGGAGGCACTTGCCCGGTTTCCATGAAGATTGCGCACTTTAGCGACACGCATTTGGGTTTCACGCAGTTCTCGGCGCACAACGAGGCTGGGCTGAACCAGCGGGAGTCGGACGTTTTTGGAACGTTTTGCGATGTCCTCGACAGCATCCTCGAGCACGAGCCGGACATTATCCTTCATACTGGCGACTTCTTCCATCGGCTGCGGCCATCGAACCATACGCTGATCGCGACTTTTCGCAAGCTGATGGCCGTGCAGCGCGAGAGAGTCGCAGGGGCTTTCATCATCGTTGCCGGTAATCATGAGTCGCCGCGCAGCGCTGGATCGGGTTGCATTCTCGATCTCTTCGATGGCGAAAAAGGGGCCGGCATTCCGGGTGTCCAAGTCGTGGTATCCGGGACGCGGAAGCTCAATTGCGGTGAGGTTGAGATTGCCTGCGTGCCCAGCTCATCATTTGGTACCAACATAAACGTGGAGCCGGTTGCCGGGAAGGTTAGCGTTTTGGCTGCTCATGGTCTCGATGCGCAGCTTAGTCTCGGCAGCAAATTCTCAATTTCCGAGTTAGCGCGCAGCTCCGAGTGGGCATACATTGCTCTAGGGGATTACCATGTCCACAAGGAGCTGATGGCAAATGCGGCCTATTGCGGTTCGACAGACTTTACTTCTACGAATATTTGGGAGGAGGCCGCCGTTCCGAAGGGGTGGATTCTTTTCGACTCGGAAACTGGCGTGCATACGTTTCGAGAAGTATCCCCTCGGCGACGTGTGCTGGACTTGGACCCATTCGATGCGACGGACCTAAGTTCTGCGGAAATTGCCGATCGCCTCCATTCAGCCGCGCAGTGGCCGCGGGATGAAAAGCCAATCGTCAGGCAGCGCATTTTCAATGTGGCTCCCGACGCCAGAATGGGCTTAGACAGTGACGTTGTGCGCGACATTTCACTGCGTGCGCTCTACTATTATGTAGATTGGAAGTACGCCAAAAAGGATGTAGATGGTATGCCGGTTCCCGGCGCTGCCGGCGCTTCTCTTGAAGACGACTGGCGCAATTTTGCCTCGGTCCGGAATATTCCATCGGTGATCGATCGCGATGAATTTACGCAAACGGGAAGTTCGGCAATAAAGGAGGCAGCTGGTGTTTCTGCGGAAGATTAGGCTCTATAATTTTAGGCAATTTGTCGATGCCGAAATAGATTTCACCGATGGAATTACGGCGATCGTCGGTCCGAACGGCAGCGGCAAAACGACCGTTATCGAAGCGATCTCATGGGCGCTTTATGGCGAAAATAGGGCGACCAAGGAAACCATTGCGCACATTTGGGGCGACAACAAGGCGGAGGTGTCTTTGGAGTTTTCGGTCGGGCGCCGCGAGTATCGCGTGGAGCGAAGTTTGGACAGCGCGAAGCTGTGGGAGCTTGCCGCGGAAGAGGATAAGTTGATGTCGACTGGTCTGACCGCGGTTACTTCCCAATGCGAGATCCTTCTCAATCTGACGTACGACCAATTTCGCAGCAGCTTTTGTGCCGAGCAAAGGCAGCTCGAATTCCTCAAATTCAGTTCTGCGGAAAAGAAACAGGACCACGTCGCAAAAATGCTCGGCTTCGACAATTTGCGGACTGCGGCGAAATTGGAAAAAGATAGAGCAACAGCAGCGTTGGCGGAATGGAAAGGGATGAAGAATGCCCTCGGCGAACCGGGCCCGATAAGGGAGGAATTTCGACGCTGCGTTGCGGAAGCGAAAGATGCCAAGCTAAATCTTGGCCGGAGCCGGGGACTTTTGAAAGAACTCACGGATGAGCGGGAAAAATTTACTCTAAGGAAAGACGCGGCGGACGAAGCTTTGGCGCTGATAAAGCGCATGGCGGAAAGGCGACAGATAGGGGCCGACAGAAAACGCGAGATGGAAAATGAGACTGCGCAGGTCGCAAAGCATGAAAAGGAGTGCGCAGAACTCAAGCGTTTGCAGCCGGCGGCAGCAGAGTATTCGGAAAAGAAGCCAAAGGTCGATGAGATGCAGCGCGCGGCGGAGGCAAGAACGAAGGCGGAATGGCTGCTCGCTCAGTTAAAGGCGAAAATTGAGGAGTGTGAGAAGAAATGCGCGGCCATGCCGACAATCGACATCGACAAGTTGGAAAGAACGAGCATCGAGATGGCGAAGGTTCTTGCGGACGCGGAGCGCCTTGTGGAGAAGGAGAAGCAGCTTTGGATCGAAAGCGCATCCAACGCAAGGACGGCCGTCGCTCTGGCTGAGTCTAAGGCCGACCAACTTAATTCAGAATTGTCCCGGGCCAGAGAAATGGAAAGGGATGGGAAATGCGCCACCTGCGGACAATCGCTTCCGCCCCAGCGTATTTCGCTAGGCGCAAAACTGGAAAAGGATTTGGAGAAGGCAGGATCTGAAGTCTCAAGCGCGAAAAAGAAACTATCTGCCTTATCGAGTGCGCCTTTGCCGCTAAGCAAGGCATCGCAAGCGGCAGACGAGGCAAAGGGGGCGAGCGAGTCCGCGGACAAAAATCTGCGGGATGGCCGCGTTGCGCACGAGCGACGAATGGAAGAAATGGCGTCGCTGAAGAATGCGCAGGAGCAGTTGGCGGATCTTGAAGTAGAACTGAAACGTATGCCGGGGTTTGATCGCGAAACGGTCGAAAAAGCCAAGGCCGAATTGGCTGCACTGCAGGAGCCTTGGGAGCGGAGCATGAGGCTCGCGCACGCTCCCGAATATCTGTCGGCCGCCAAGAAGCGCTTTGACGTCGCGCGGGCGAGGTTTGAAGAAGCCAAGGCGGAGCAAGGAGCCGATGAGGCGCGAGTTAAAAAACTGGGCCACACGAAAGAGACCGCCCAAGAGTTGATCGAAGCCTTTGAGCGGCTGCAGAAAGAAATAAGGAATGCGGAAATAAATGCGGCATCGCAAACGCAAATTGCCGCTGCGACGATCGAGCGTATGCGTGTCGCGCGTGACCGAATAAGGTCGGATCGGCGCAGCCGCGCGGCCGCGATTGAGCTGCATGGCAAATATATTTTGCATGCGGAAGTCGCGAAGGGGCTAACGGAACTGCGCGACCGGCTGAATGCGCAGACGATTCCCCGCCTCCAGTTGGCAGCGAGCGACTCCCTCGCGCAGCTCACCGGAGGGCGCTATTTGGGGCTGAAATTGAATGACCGGTTCGAGGCAACCATCATGGACGGGAATACACAAAAGAAAGTGATTAGCGGCGGAGAAGAGGATATGGTGCATTTGGCGCTGCGCCTTGGCCTCGCGCAAATGATCCAGGATGCTTCGGGACAGCCGATGTCGTTGCTTATACTGGACGAGGCCTTCGGTTCTCTGGATACCGACCGCAGGGATAATCTCATGGAGCGCCTCGACGCGCTTTCCGGAATATTTCGGCAGATCATCGTTATCAGCCACGTTGAAACGATAAAAGAAGCTGCAGACCAGTGCGTATTTTTGAAATATGATCCGCTGGCGCGGTGCACCGTGGTGGAAGATCCGCCATGTTTGGCAGCTATTCCTTCTTAGGCCGGTTCCGCAGTTCGGCGGATGGTTTTGGCTTTCGGTATCCTTAGCGGCCTTCGAATGTCGTAGGTTATTTCGTCGAAGCCGGTTACTTCTTCGCTTATTGCGAGCCATGCTTCGATCCATTCGCTGCTTCGGAGCGTATCGCAGCACGCAATATGCACGAAATCGAGGCGCCGGCCATCGAGCGCCGACCGCAGTTTGCGCACTTCTTCTATCCCGAACTGGCTTTCCGTTAGATTCTCCTTCCTTGATCCGAGCCACACTCCGCCAGGATATCCGTGCCCGTAAAAGACGACGGCATCCGCCTGCGTCATCGCCCACAATGCATATTCGACGGAAGGGGAGTATATTGCCGCGTGCTCATAGCCCGGATGCTCGCGCAAACGAGAACGGAGAAATAGGGGCCAGTAGATCTTGACCATGCCAGCCGCGCCTTCGACGTCGCCCTGGACAAATAGAAGCTTTCTTTTAGGCGCCATTTTGCGCTCGCTTTATTTTCGCCCAAGGCCGAGGAAATTCTGGCGGCGCCGCCGCGACTTTTTCGTATTCGATGAGCTTCCGCTCGGATATCCCAAACCGGCGCCGATGCTCGCCCAATAACTTTAAGCCAAATTCGGCAAAATCACACGCGTGGTCGTGGGGTGTACGCATCGAGACGAACCTCCCGCCAATTCTTGCGAAGGGCGAGCTAATCTCGGCTTGGATTTGGAGAGGCGCCACGGCCCGGCCCGTGACGAAATCGAACGATCCGCGCAAGTGAGCTTCGTGTGCGAGCTCTTCGGCGCGGCCTTCGACAATGTCTGCCGCCATCGCCAGCTCTTCCAAGATGGCACGTGCAAAATGCAGCGCCTTGCCGCTGCTGTCGAGCAGCGTGACGGAGATGTCTTTCCGCGCGATCGCCAAGCATATCCCGGGAAAACCCGGACCGCTGCCTACGTCGAGGACTGTGGCTGCCTCCGGAATTAGGGAGCATAGGGTCAGCGAGTCGGCGAAATGGCGCTCCCAGCATTCTTCCTTCGGGACGCGAGTCAGATTCATCACAAGGTTCTTGGCATAGAGCCGATCCTGAAATGTGGCAAAGGCCTCGACCTGCTTTTGGCTAAGCGCGATGCCCAAATCGTTAACCGGCTTCAGTTCCGACATTTTCTTCCGGCTTATTGGTGCGGTTCATGGCGAGTTCGATCCCGTCCTGTGCAATCAACTCGCAGCCTCTCGCAGCTTCTTCGATGGCGGGAAGAATTTCCTCGATTTCTTCGGGCGTAAATCGGCCCAGGACGTGATCTATTCCTGCCACGGCCGGCGGGCCGATCCCGACACGAATCCGAGGAAAATCTTTGGTACCCAAGACCTTTAGTAAGTCGCGCATCCCGTTGTGAGAGCCTGAACCGCCCTGCGGCCGTATTTGGACGCGCCCCAACCTCAAATCCATATCGTCGAAAATGACCACCAGCCTTTCAGCAGGCAAATTAAAATGGCGCAACAGCTCGGCGGCGGCCGCGCCGCTCCGGTTCATATAGGTCATCGGCTTCGCCAAAACCACGGGCGTTCCGCCGAGAATGCCCGCGCCAAAATGGGACGAAAATTTGCGTGTCGTCAGTTTAATTCGGTTTTTTTCGGACAAGACTCGAATTGTTTCAAAGCCTACGTTGTGGCGCGTTCCGACATATTCGCCGCCAGGGTTGCCCAAGCCGAGAAAGAGCCATCGAGGCTCGATCACAGGGACGGTCTTGCGGCGAAACATGCTTCATTATACGAGCGCAGACAGGTCGCCCGGTATACTTTTGCCTGCCCGATGGCGGATCGTCCAATGGCAGGACATTAGACTTTGACTCTAAGAATCTAGGTTCGAATCCTAGTCCGCCAGCCAGCTATCCCAATGCCCTTTGCGCTTCAGTTTTGATCCGGTCGCGCAGCGACGGAATGGTGAGCGCCTTTCGGAAGACGTCGGCATTACCGGCTTTGTCCCAAGCAGCCAACGCGCGAATCGATGCGACCACGACGCTAACCGGCGCATCCTTGTTAATCAGGGAGCGCAGTTTTTGGGTCGTCGCAGCGTCTTGGGGCAGCTTGGCAAGCGCATTGATCGCCTGGGAACGTCTGTCGAAACTTTTGTGCGAAAGCTGCTCCGTGAAGAACCCACGTAGATCAGCACGCTTGAGATCGCCCAGCGGCGCGATAGAGGTTATGGCAGGAAACATTCCGGCGTCGGCTCGAAGAACGCGAACCGCCATGGCTACTTCTTGGTCGGTCGGTGACGAAGTCAGCATTCTACGCATGGCCTCAGTTCTGTCGACACTGTTCGGCGCGAATTCGAATATCGCAGCTACTTCCGACCGGTCCCAATTCAGTTTTGGTATCTCGCGCAGAAAGTCGTGGTCGGGGTCTACCAGGAGCGCATCTGGCTTCGAAGTCAGCGCGATCGTGAACTTGTCCTCGGTGGTTCGGAGCTTGGCGGGGAAGCGCCGCAGCTGCCCTCCGGAGATTACGCCGATCTCGCCGTCGATGCTGTAAACCGGCGTGCCATCGGACGTGTCCTGAGTCTGCTTGACCGTCACTTCCGCGGCGTGCTTGCCGGCGTCCCAAGTCCATGAATAATCGAGGACCGGATGGCCGGGCTTGTATACCCATTGATCAAAGAAACCTTGACAATCGACGCCCGAGGCCTGCGTAAGGGAGCGGATAAGCAGCGGCGTGACGACGGGCTGGTGGCGGTACGTCGTGAGGTATAGGTTTAGACCCTTGAAGAAGGCCGCGTCGCCTAGCTTCCGTCGAAGCGTGTGCAAGACGGCTGCACCTTTGGGATAGGTGTGCGAGTCGAACATCGCGTCCGCGTTCGGATACATGTAAGTGACGATTGGGCGCTTGTATCTGCGAGCTTCTTGGAGATATCCCTGTATGTCGCCCTCGATGGACTGGTCGTATGCATTTTTGCCGCGGCTGTGGCCCATGTAGAGATTCTCCATAAACGTGGCGAACGCTTCGTTGAGCCAAATGTGCGCCCAGTCCTTGCAGGTCACCAAATCACCGAACCATTGATGCGCGAGCTCGTGCGCGTTGAGGCTCGCCATGTTGAAGTAGCCTTCACGGGGTTCGGTTAGGGCGGATTCCTGAAGAGTGGTCGCGCTGACGTTTTCCATGCCGCCGCCGAATTCGTACATGGCGTCTTCCGCGTATTTGGGCCAGGCGTACTTGACGCCCAAGATATTCGAGTAATACGAAAGCATGTCTTTCGTGTCGCCGAAGGAGCCGTCGATCAATGCGGCGCGGCTCTTGGGAACTACGTAGAGCACGTCGACGCCGCGCCACGTGTCCTTCTTAATGGTGAGCGGTCCGGCTGCGAGACTCAGCAGGTAAGTGGCATGCGGCTGATCCATCTTCCACACGAACGTCCGCTTGTCGCCGACCTTGGTGCTCGAAACGAGTTTGCCATTGCCTACGACCTCCCAATCTGCGGGGACGGTCGTGTGGGTTTCGCTCGTCGTCATGTCGTTGGGGTAGTCCCACGTAGGGACCCAATCGCGGTTCGTCATGGTTTCGCCTTGGGTCCAAAAGCCGACGTGGTCGGGCTGTCCGGTTCGGGGCTGGATCCAATGAATGCCGTCGCGGCCTCTGCTTCCGCCGCCGGAATACTTGGTTTCAATGGTCATCGCCTTGCCCGCGACAAGCGGAGGCGTTGAGATGTGCAGGTCCTCGCCGTCGCGCCTGTAGGTTGCCGCTTTCCCATTCAACAAGATTGCGGCGATTGTAAGGCCGTCTCCTGCGTTGATCACCATCTCGTGGCCGCCGCTCATCAGTGGCTTGACGGTGTTGATGGAACGGCCTGTGAATTTCTTTCCAGCGTAGTCGATGTCGAGAAAGACTTCGAGGTTGACAAGGTCAAACGTTCGGTCCGGGGCGTAATGGAGGCTAGCCCGGGGCGGCGCGAACGGCGATTGTTGTTGGGCGGCTGTAAACGAGGAGGCAGCCGCGAAAAGGCAAAGGCAGACAGCTTTCATGCGAGTATCCATACGTTAGCACAACTGACGGTTGACGCCCGACTTCGCCTGGGGCGGTCCGCTGAGGGAAACCAGGACATTTAACAGGTTCAAGACCGAAAAACCTAGTATTAATAGGGCCCATATTTGTGCAAGCTGGTGAATGTCCGGGGTATGTTGGCGCAATCTGCTGGCCGGGACGCCGGAAAAATTACGGAGGGAACATGACAATTAGAGCCTTATTGGCGGCAGGCGGCTGCGTCGCAGCTGCGTCAGCGGGCATTGCGTCCGAGAACGTGTATCGCAATGGACCCGAAGATATACACGCGACTAATTTCTTTCAGCCGGGGCAATTCGACCCGGTTTCCGGCTTCTATGAAGAAGTCGGCGACGTGGTGACTCTGACCGGGACGGGCAGAACGATCACGGAGATGACCGTCTACTATGCTACCGACGTCGACGTACCGACGGGAAGCGAACGCATCCACATCCGCTTCTACAATCTCGACGGCCCGCCCGTGGGGAACCCGCCGCGACCTTCGCCGGGAACGCTTATTTGGGATAGTGGCTCACTT
>DASSBY010000083.1:0-3579 GCA_035698285.1 Fimbriimonadales bacterium
ATGCCACAGCGAATGTCAAGGGGCTGCTGCGGAAATCTCCAGTCTAATTCTGCAACGGTGGCACAGCCCGGCGGCTGGCTGTCGTTTTTGGGTTTCTGAGCGTCTAGTCGAATGCATGCTTCCGACTTCGGGTGCGCGAACCACTGACCCCAGTGGCGCGGCTGCTGACCTCAGGAGTAACGCAGCTGGCAAGCGGCGAGCAACGATAGAAGGTATTCTTTACCCTGTGCCTTACAGATCGGCGAAAATCACCGGAGACCGGATGTTGTCACCGGAGGCATGCCAGGCGGAGAGGCCACATGGTTTGCGTTGAACTCGAAAGGCGCGTACCAGGGTGAAATCCACGCTTATAGCGCAAGACGAATCGAAGCTTTTGGGCCGGTGCGGAGGCGGCGGTACGTTTTCACAGTTCGAACGCTCCTCCGGAAGACTTATTGGCAATCAAGGCGGCGAAGTCAATGCGACGGCGCTGGGTTCGACCAAGACCTACTCCGCGCCCTGGCCATCCGGGGATGATCCGGCGATTTGTCTCGCAGGGAGCAATCTTCTTCACCGACGCTACACAAACTTGGAAGAGGGTCGACGGAAAATGGCAGAGCTTGGGCAAATATCGCGTCCTGGCTAAAAGCACGAGCGGAAGGCTTTGGGCGATCCTCGATAGGGACGGTAAAGCGCGGCTGATGCATCGGTAAACGGCCGCCGAACCTGGCCGGCCCTTCTAACCTCGCCTAAATCGAGAAGTTCGAAACCAACGGCCCGTCCTTCCGACGCTTTTTACGCAGGCGATGAGTTTCCCAGTCCCAAAGGTCATTCCGAGTTGCTAAATTCCCTGCCAGTCGTAACCCGAAGCTGGTCCAGTATAAAGAACGGTCACGACACCATCGGGGTATGGGATTACCTTGGTAACCCGCAGGACACCGGTTTCCACATCGTAGTCATATACAATCGCCCCGCCTTTCGGCACACCGTGCTCGGTGTTCGGCCCCTTGTTGTAGTTTGTCTGAATAACGTGGCGATGGTTGCTTGCGTCCTTGGTGACAATAAAAGCATTTGCAGAATTCGTAAAGACGCACTGGCCGACCACAGCTATCACTTCGTCCCGGTCAATGATTCCATCACCATCACGGTCTTGCCACAAGAAACTGGTGAGCCATGCACCGTCAACGACGATGCATCCAAAATGGATATTCCCCCCGCCGGGAAGTATATCGCCACCTGGGAGTTGATAGTCGTCGGAGCCATCGCCATCAAAGTCCGTCATGATTGCCGGAGGCACTGGCGGATTCGGCTGCCATCGTTGATGAGGAGGCCCCCAAAGGGGCGGCGTAATATCCCGCGGCTTCAATTGAGGGCCGGTCACGAAACCCATAGGGGTTGCTGCGTTCGTCGGAGGAGACGGCAAGGTCACGTCCCCCACGACGTCCGCGCAGAACAGAACCTTCGTCGGCATGTTCGCCCAAAATGGCGTCTCGCCAGTGCTCAAATTCAATGGTCCATCTTGGCTATGGACCTCGGCCCAGAGCAGCGTGTCGCCATTCAGCAAACTGGTTTCGATTTGTAGGACCAGCGAAGTCGGAGTAATTGTCGCGGCCGCATCTCCGACCTTAGTTTCCCCGGTTGTTTCCAGAACGACCCCTCCGGTTCCGTTGAGCGGGGCTGAACCACCGATGCGCGCCTCAGCTCCAAATGTTCCGAAGGCGACCCTCGATAGAGTCCCGGTGGCGGCGTTTCCGAAGACGAGCATCACGAGGCTGTTGCCGGATGAAAGTGGCGCCTGATTTGGAATAGTCACCTCGAATCGCGTCGCCGATCCGATTGCCGTTACGGTCAGATCCGAATCCGGTACATCAAAATTGGAGGCTACCGGTCTGCTTTGCATGGTCGGGAAATCAAACTGGTCATAGTAGTACAATAAGAATGCGCGCGCAGCGACAACGACTGAAATCGTTGCAATCGCGAGCACGCCGAGTTTTAGCTTTCCTTTCATGCACCGAATATACCCCCGAGGCCGATCAAACCGATGCCTTGGTGCGCTAGACTGCAGATCCGCTGGAAGCGGCAAGAACCACCAAAGCTAGCGAGCCGCTCACTCCGTCTCCTCAGTCCGCCAAAGTCCCCAAATATTGTGCTCCTCCCAAGCGTCGTCCATTTCGTGGCCGTTCGCGCGCAGCGCATGGATGATCGCCCCCACGTGCCACCCCTCATGCCAGATCATGTGCTGCAAAAAGAACAGCGGCTGGTCGTACGGCCCGACCGGCCCCGGCCTCGGCAATAGTTCTTCCATCGCCAGTCGCACGCTCGCTGCGCTCTCGGCCAGACGCGCCCGGATTGCGGACAAATCCTCGATCGGTATCCACTCTTCATCCGAAATCACATTAAATAAGGGCGCCTTGCCCTCTACATACTTCGGGTCGATCTCGCGCAGCCAACCGCGCCGAACCGTATGGATATGGCAAAGCTGATGGTATATCGGCCATTCGCCCTCCCGTGAGGCAAAGCGTTTCGTATCTTCGGTTATCGCCGCCGCTACGTTCTCGACGATTTTCGCCTGCCGATCCCAAGATTCCAGAATAATGTCGACCATAGAAACAAATCTTACCGCCATCGCCCTGTAACGCAGGCATCCTGCCTGCGCTCTTCAACGCATGCCTTGACAACCGCCGCCGTCTTACGTCAAGCTGTCAACCATGACCAAGGGGGAATTCGTTCCGTTTAAGGGAGGCGCCGCCGTGACCCGGCGCGGCTACCTTCCGCATTGGACCAAAGAATCGGCCACTTATTTTGTTACCTTTCGCCTTCGAGATTCCCTTCCTTCTTTCGTCGCGAAAAGAATTATCTCCGAGAAAGGCAATAAATCTCATGTCGCGATCGAGAGATATCTTGATGAATGCCACGGCGAATGCTTGCTGCGCGATCCTGCCCACGCAAGGGTCGTTGCAAACGCCATCGAGCATTTTCACGGCGTGCGGTACGAACTCTATGCCTATTGCGTCATGCCTAATCACGTTCATATTATTTTGCAGCCGTATGCTAATTACTCCTTATCACAAATAATGCATTCGATCAAATCGTTTACTTCTTCGGAAATAAATAGAATGTCTGGCCGTTCTGGACCCTTATGGCAGGTCGAGTCTTTTGACCATCTCGTCCGTACGGCAAAACAATTGTACGTTTTGGTTCGATACGTGGCGAGCAATGCAGAGCGAGCCGGTCTGAGCGAGTGGCCGTGGCAGTGGCCCACGTTCGGCGAATTGGATCGGGCCTAAGGCCGCAGGCAGGGATGCTTAACGCCGCAGGCAGGGATGCTTAACGCCGCAGGCAGGGATGCTTAACGCCGCAGGCAGGGATGCCTGCGTTACACTAGCTTACGTCCGTTCGGGTAACCCTCTTCGAAACCTCGCGGACGGGGTCGCGCAGCGGGAAATTCGGCGCCTTGGCCAGCTTAGGGTCGGCGGCCACAAGGTCGATGGCAGCCTGGCGCGCTTCTTCGAGAACCTTGCCGTCGCGCAAAAGGTCCGCAACTCGGAACTCCAGTTCGCCGCTTTGCTTCGTTCCATAAAGCTCGCCGGGCCCACGAAT
>DASSBY010000084.1:0-9750 GCA_035698285.1 Fimbriimonadales bacterium
ATATCAAGTGGCCCAGCTATGGAAGCGGCAAAATCGTATTTGAGCGGGACGCACAGCTTTGGACTTATGACATTGCCAAGGGCACGGTGGATTTGGTCCCGATCAAAGTATTGAGCGATTTGATCGAGGCGCGTCCATATCGGCAGGAATTGGGCTCCTACGTCGGCGATCTTTCCGTATCTCCGTCGGCCGCCCGCTTGGCACTCGAAGCTCGCGGAGAGATTTTTAGCGTTCCCGCGAAGGAAGGATTGACGCGCAACTTATCTGAAACAGGCGGCGCGCGGGAGCGATATCCTCGCTGGTCGCCGGATGGAAAGTCGATTTTGTACGCTAGCGACAAGTCGGGCGAATATGAATTTTATACGCGCAATGCGGATGGAGAAGGTGAGCAGCGGATAACGAGCGGCTCCTCAACTTTCTTTGAGCCGCCTACATGGTCTCCCGATAGCAAGAAGTTCATTTATGCGGACTCGACCAACTCGCTTATCCTCGTGGATGTAGCCTCGAAGTCGAGAAAGGAGATTGGACACTGGGACTACACCGCCTTCGCAGACGCCGTGTGGTCGCCCGATTCCAAGTATGTCGCCTATTCGAAATCGGATTCCGCCGGCTTCGGCAAGATCTACGTTTATTCAATCGACGAGGGAACCGAAACGCAGGCGAGCACCGGGATTTTCGACGACCGCAACCCGGTCTTCGATCCGGAAGGCAAGTATTTGTATTTTGTTTCTACACGGGACTTCAATCCCCAAACCGGCATATTTGAACTGCGGTTCAATATGGTCGACGGGCAGCGAATTTATGGATACACGCTGTCGAAGGACCTGCCTTCTCCCTTTGCCCCAGAAAACGACGTAGAGAAGGCTGGCGACAAAGCCGCGGAGGGCGATGGCGAGAAGAAGCCTTCCGACATGCATTTTGATTTCACCAATCTCGAATCGCGCATTTTCAGCGTGCCGGTCGATCCTGGCAGCTACGCGCTTTTGGCCGCGGCTCCGGGGAAGATAATTTACGGCGCGGGCCAAACGGTTTATTTGTTTGACCTCAATTCCAAAAAGTCCCAACCGGTTCTGGAAGGCGCCGCGCAAGTGGCATTCACGCCGAAAATGGACAAAATGGCATACCATTCCGGCGCGGTAGTTGGAATCGTCCCCCTCCAGCCAAACCAGCAAATGGGTGCGGGCCGCGTCAACCTCGCGGACATGGAAGCCGTCGTCGATCCGAAGGCTGAATGGAAGGAAAGTTTTTGGGAGGCTTGGCGTTACGAGAGAGACTTTTTCTGGAATCCGGGGATGGACGGCCTCGATTGGCAGGCTATCGGGGATCGGTATGCGAAATGGCTCCCCAACGTTGCCGATCGCAGCGATTTGGATTACCTCCTCCGAGAACTTTTGGGCGAGCTGGGAACAGGGCATTCCTACGTCGTCCCCGCGCCGGCATCCGGAGGGCGCCCGGTGAATATCGGGCTGCTCGGCGCGGATTATGAGCGAACTCCGCAAGGCGTAAGAATCAGGAAAGTGTATCGCGGCCAAATGTGGGACAGCGCAACGCGCGCTCCCCTTGCCGAACCCGGAATGAACGTCATGGACGGGGATTATATTATTGCGATCGATGGGAAGAAGGTGGGTTCCGACACCAACGTCGACGAATTGCTCGTCGGCAAAGCGGACAAGCTCGTGGCTGTCAAAATAAACTCCACACCGAGCGGCGCTGGGGCGCGAACGCTATTGGTCCGGCCCATCGGAGACGAAGGCCGACTGCGCTATGTGGATTGGGTCGAATCGCGCCGGAAATATGTGGAGGAAAAGACTGGCGGACGGGTTGCCTATGTTTACGTTCCTTCCACGGGTCCGGACGGCGTTATCGAGTTTTATAAAATGTTTTATCCGCAAGTCGATAAAGAGGCGCTGATCGTCGACGAGCGATACAATTCGGGCGGATATATCCCGGACTTCTTTATCGAGACTTTGGCCAGGCGGCCCCTCGTGCGATGGAGCCCGCGCGGGATGGGCGATTTCCGTTCGCCGGGCCAGGCGATCAACGGGCCCAAGGTCATGATTATTAACCATTACGGCGGTTCGGGTGGCGACGCTTTTCCCTATTTCTTCCGCAAAGAGAAGCTCGGTCCGCTGATCGGGACACGAACGTGGGGCGGGCTCGTCGGAATCCAAGGCACACGCGATCTAATGTCCGGCGGCGGCGTCACGGTGCCGCAGTTTGCGATATGGGACGTCGTCAATGGAAAATCGAAATGGGTCGTTGAAAATACGGGCGTACCGCCGGATATAACGGTCGACAATACACCGGATGAGTGGCTAACGGGCATAGATTCTCAGCTCGACAAGGCGATCGAAGTAATCATGGACGCACTCCGCAAGACTCCGCCTGCGAAACCGACCAAGCCACCCTATCCGGGCGGAGGCGGCTAAGCCGGGGCTTCTTCTTCGGCTTCGGTGAGATTGAGAAAATCGGCGCGTATTTTGGCGAGCTCCGATTGCATCGTCACGAGTTTGTGATAGACGCCTTCGTTGGCCATTAATTCCTCGTGGGTTCCGACTTCGGCGATTCGTCCGCTCTCCAAGACTAATATACGGTCCGCGTGTTTTAGCGTGCTCAGGCGGTGCGCTATCGCAAAGGCCGTTCGTCCTTCCACGAGATTGTTCAGAGCATCCTGGATCATGCGCTCGGTTTCTGTGTCGACGCTCGACGTCGCTTCGTCGAGGATGAGGACTTTCGGGTTGTGCAAGATGGCTCGCGCGATGGAAATGCGTTGACGCTCGCCGCCGGAAAGGCGTTGCCCTCGTTCTCCGACGTAAGAATCGTAGCCATCGGGAAAGCGCATTATGAAATCGTGCGCGTTGGCGGCCTTCGCCGCGGCCATGACCTCTTCGGCGGTCGCATCCGGCCTGCCGTAGGCGATGTTGCTTTGAATGCTGCCCGGAAAGAGGAAGGACTCCTGCGGGACGACTCCGACATTTCTGCGGAAATCCTCAAGGTCCAAGTCGCGAGTGTCGACGCCGTCGATGGTTATACGGCCTTCGGTCGGATCGTAGAACCTGATCAAGAGGTTCATGAGCGTCGTCTTTCCGCCCCCGCTGGGGCCGACGATGCCGATCATTTCGCCGGGCTGCACGCTGAAATTGATGCCGTGCAAAACTTCGCTTGTCTTATCGTAGCCGAAGTGGACGTTTTCAAAGGCGATACGGCCCTCATATTTTTCCAAATGGACAGGGGACCTGGGCTGGCGAATGTCAGGAAGCGTGTCGATAACTTCGAAAACGCGCTCGCCGGCCGTGAGCGCACGGCTCGTCCAATCGATTAGGCGGCTGAGCTGTTGCATTGGCGTCTGCATTTGGGTCAGATAGGTGACGAAAAGGAAAAATTCGCCCGTCGACATCTCACTCGCAAGCACGCGCTTGCCTCCGACGAAATAGGCGAGGATGGTACCGGTCCCCACGAGGAAAAGGATGATCGGGAAAAATACCGACCAAGCGGTTTCCGCCGAATAACCGAGGTAAGAAAGGTTTTCGACTCGGCGACGGAATTTGGCCGACTCCCTGTCTTCTCCGCGAAACGCTTTCACGACACGCATCCCGCTCAGGACGCCGTTTAGCGCGCCGCTAAGCCGCGACCAGCTGTGCCAAAACCGACGCCAAACCCGCATGATTCGGCGTCGAAAAATGCGCACCAAATATAAAATAATCGGAATCGGCAGCATTACCGCAAGCGCAACCTGCCAATTGATCACAAAAAGGACGATGGGTATCGTGATCAGGGTGAGCCCGTCGCGCAATAGAAACGGAATTCCATCCACGAGGACCTCGTAAAGCGCACCAGTGTCGTTTGTCATTCGCGACATAACGCTGCCGACCGTTCTCCGGTCGTAAAAGGAAAGCGAGAGCGCTTGCAAATGTTCAAATAGGCGAGAGCGAATGTCGACGGTCACCTTGTTGCCGATCCATGCGTTAATCCAGCCGCGCAGCATGGTAAGCCCCATTGTGGCGACGGCCGCCCCCAACATTCCGAAAATGACGGGCAGGAAGTAGGCCGCGTTTTTCTTGCCGAAGACCTCGTCCACCAATATTTTCAGTAGGATTCCAGGCAGCAGCGTGACTGCCGTTCCGAGGACGAGCAGCAGCGCGCTTATGCCGATCTGCACTTTGTACGGTGCGGCGAATTTGAAAAGGCGGATGAGCGTTTTTCCGCGATTTATGCAGTAGTCGCAAACGTCGCTGTCCGGCGGCAGCGGACGATGGCACTTGGGGCAAAGGCGCTTTTGCTCGGCTTCGAAAATATCGGTTTTGCCCTCTCGAAGCTGTTCTAGGCTCTTGGCGGCTCCAGCCAGAAAGGCGGAGTTTGCCGCGCTTGCCTTAAGAAGTTCGATCGGCCTACCATGGAAGTTGGCGAGGATGCGGCCGGCATCGACCAGCTCCTCGTAGCGAAAATTCGAAAGGTCAGCAAGGTCCCATGAGGCAACGATTCTGGCATCGCCGTCCAGCGGCCTGTTTGGTGGCGCTTCGACGCGCCAGACTCGCGATTCGCTCGCGGCGAGAAGGCTGCTTCCGAAGACCGAGCCTTCGGTCAGGTCGGACTGCACGGTGAACTTGACCGCCCGGCCGGCCTCTGGGCCGAGCGTTTTGGAAAGCGAGTCGGTTTCGTCCGTGAACGACATTAAGCCTCTGGATTCTACTCGAATGGGGAGCACATTCAGTTCGAGGCAACCCTTAGAAGGACCAAAGCTTCATTATTCGGGCTTATGGAACAAAAACTTTGCGCAAAGCGTCATAACTGGTAAGAGCCACTATAGACAGTAGCTTCTTATGGTAAAAGGCTGGAAACAGCGAGCGTGAGACGCCGCCTTCACTCCCTCCCAAGGTTGCGTTTCGGGGGACCCCGGTATTAGCCGGGGTTTCTCTTTTAAGAGCCGCCGCCCAGTTGCTGGAGAATCGCCAGTGCCTGAGATTTGTCGACGCCCTCGTTAGAATATGGGCAGCGTGTGCTCAAGATGCAGGCGGGGCAGCCATCGTAGCATTTGCAGCTTGCAAGCTGCTCCGTGACGCGCTGGACCCAGTCGCCGACGGAGGCGAAGAGCGCCTCGCTGAGCCCGATGCCTCCGGCAACCGAATCGAAGATGAAGATTGCCGGCGCTGTCGTGCCCGGCAGGAGACCGTAATAGGCGCTCGCGAGATCGCGCGGCTCGCAATGGGCGATCGTGGGTGCGAGCGCGAGCAGCAAATGCTCGATGGCATGAACGCCGTCTTGAAGCTGGGCATAACGAGACGGGAGTTGGAAATGGACCCCGACGGTATCGAAGCTGCTTTGCGGAAGGTCTAAGTCTTCGATCGACAGGACCGCGCCATCGGCAAGCGATTTACGGCGAAATCCGGTTACGTCCGTCGTGACGTGCAAGTTGTCCAAAGAAACGCTCCAATTTCCCAAAGTAATTTCGTCGATTTGCGATGTCGTCAACACTTGCGTTTCCGCAATCGATTGGGTGTAATAGTCGACCTCCACCGGTACGACGCGAATTTTCCTCGAAGCAAATTCGATTTCGCGAACAAAATATTGGTCGCCGCGATGCAAATAAACGGCGCCTGGATGCGCGTTCATAAATGCCCGCCAGCGCTCCATTGTGCCCAGCGTCCCCTCGGCGGTTTCGAGCTGGTAAAGGTCCCCGCCCTCACCACGTATATCAATTCCAGGGGCAGGGCTTTTCGGAAATGGATAAAACCAAAAGCCCGAGCGGCGCATAAGTTTTCTCTCTTCCTCAAGCTGCTCCAAAATTTCTATCGCATTTTCCGGGAAACTGTCCAGTTCCGAGGGTGCGATTGGCCGCTCGTGGGCCGCGCAGAGAAGATGCTGAGTTAGGATCGATGAATTTGCGGGATTTGCACGGACTGCCTCCGCTTTTCCGCCAAGGATTAATTCTGGATGCCTCATCAAGTATTGCTCCAAGGGATCGTTGCGCGCGACCAAGATAGCCAAGCCGTCGCGCGTGCCCCTGCCGGCTCGACCGGCCTGCTGCCTAAGGCTGCTGATCGAGCCCGGAAAGCCGTTCATTACCACCGCGTCCAAAAGGCCGATGTCGACGCCGAGTTCGAGCGCGTCTGTAGCGCTGAGGCCCAGCAGCTCGCCTTTAAATAATTTTGCCTCAATTGCCCTGCGCTCTTTCGCTGTATAGCCGGCGCGGTAGCTTTCAATCTGTTCAGCGAGATCAGGATCGACCATGCGGAGCGATTCGCGCGTATAACGGAGCACGAGTTCTGCGGCCATCCGGGACCGGGCGAACGCCAGCGTTCGAACATTTCGCGCTGCGAGGCTCGCCAGAAGCTGCGACGTTTCCGAATTTGAGGATCGGCGGCTTCCGTCGTCGGTGAGTGGCGGATTCCACATCAACAGATATCGCTTGCCCGAGGGAGAAGCATCGTCGGCGACCACTTCGGCTCTTCGCGAAGTCAAGATGGAAAAAAGCTCATCGGCGTTTGCGATCGTTGCGCTGCATGCAATAAATTGCGGCGAAGAACTGTAGTGCGCGCAAATTCGAGACAGGCGGCGCATTATATTGCCGACGTGCGACCCGAAGGCTCCGCTGTAGGTGTGCATTTCGTCCAGGACGACGAACCGTAAGTTCCTGAAAAAACGGGCCCATGTCGCGTGGTTTGGAAGTATTCCCACGTGGAGCATGTCGGGGTTAGTTAGGATCACGTGTGCGGAGGACCGGATTGCAGTGCGTCTCGAAATTGGTGTGTCGCCGTCGTAGGTTTCCGCCGTAATTCCCGTCGGCAGCAGGCTCCTTAATTTTCCAAGCTGGTCTTGCGCGAGCGCTTTTGTTGGGAACAAATAGAGGGCGCGAGCGGCGGGCTCAGAAAGAAGACGGTCGATAACCGGTGCATTGTAGCAAAGCGTCTTTCCGCTGCTCGTGCCGCTGGTAACAACCACGTCATTTCCCGCCATCGCCAGGTCGATCGCCGAGGCTTGGTGCGCGTAAAAATCGCCGAGGCCCGCCTCGCGCAGTTTGTCCATTAGCGGCTCCCGGAGTCGGCGCTCGGGGGTCTGATGTCGCGCCGCGCGAGGTTCTGTTATGCCTCGCTCTACGATTTGGGCGTTGTAATAAGGCGCTAATTCGAGACTGCGAATGACCGATGCAAGGTCCGGCGCTTCATTAGTTGCCAGCATTGGCCCGCTCGCGCTTCTCCTTCCGCTTTTCGGAGATGCGTATCGCCGTTATGCTGCCGAAATAGAGAACGACGAGGGGAACTGCCATGGCGACAAAACTAAAGAAATCGCCTCCCGGCGTTAGGAAGGCGGCAACAAAGGCGATCCCGGCAATTGCCATCCGCCAATTTTTCCAGAGCATTTCCGAAGTTATCAGCCCGATCGATCCGAAGAACCAAAGCACAAGCGGCAGTTGGAACCCGATGCCGAAAGCCACTAGCATTTTCAAGATAAAAATGACGAAGCTTCCCGGGTTTTGCAGGAGCTTCGTACCTTGAAAGTCGTCGAGAAAGCTCAAAAACCAGGCGAAGGCGGGTTTGAGAATAATGTAGGCGCAGAAGGCGCCGAAAAGGAAAAGCAAAGCGCTTATCGGCGCAATTATTTTGAGTGGCGCGCGCTCCTTCGATTTCAGCGCCGGCTTAACGAATCCCCAAGCCTGGAAAATGATTACCGGCGAGGCGATCACCAGAGCAATGATAAACGAGACTTTGAATTTCAGGAAGAAAGGGTCGGAGAAGTTTGTGAATGCCTCCTCGCCGACGATGCCGTTTGGCCAAATGGACGGATCGCGGACGATGTTGTTTAGGCGGTCGTAAACTGTAGGCTCGAGGAACCATCCTGCCCCCCATGCCAATCCCAAAACGAGCAGCGAGCGCATGATTCGCGCTCGCAACTCGTCCAGGTGTTCGGCCAACGTCGCCCGGAAAGATTCGGGATCATCCGGGTCTTTCCGTGGCTGCGTGTTGTCCGGTGCGGTGGCCATGCCTTATTTTGGCCACCTTTGCGTTATTTTTCCAGAACCATGTTAAGATACATTTTTACGCGGACGAAGGTGTCTCCACCGCCGCTGCCGCCTTGGCCGCCGGCAGGAGCAGGTCCTCGCTGGCCGCCTCGCCCGGCGCCACCCTTCATGGGAGTCTGGAGGTTGATATTGGTGTCACCCCCGCCAACCCGCATTCTGCCGCGACCTCTCGGTCCGCCGGCGGGCTGAGGCTGGGGCTCGTTTCCGCCGCCCATCGCTCCGCCGCCACCGCCACCGGTGTTCACCTTCTGGTCAGCTTCGATGAGGATGTCGGACCGAACCATTTTGCCGGTTCGGAAAGAAACCCAAGCGTTTTCTTGGAATCGGAATCGGTCGTTTTGTTTGAATTCACGGCCCGCGACGGTCAGATCCTGCGAATCCTTGTCTTTCATGCCGTACTCAAGTTCGTAGCGAAGCTTGGCGCAAGGCTCACCTTGCTCCCATTCCACTGCCTCAAAAGTTCCGCGGGCGGGGATTCGCTCGATCGACTTTCCGCTCTTGATAACGTCCATCAGCGTTCCGCCGGGAAGTGCTATGGATGCCTGCCATGAGTCGCCGACTTGGAGCCTCTCGGTCGGAAGAATGGGAAGTGGAATCGTCTCGTATAGATCATGCTCGACGTCGCCGGTGCCCGTCCCTTGGAAACCCCAGTAGTTGGGAATATCCGCGTATACCTCGGTGCCGTTGGGTTTGAGAAGCCTGTAAACGGGCGCGAACTCGTCCATCATGTGCATCGTCGGCTGCTCGTCGCCTTCGAGAGTGATGACGGTGTAATCCTTGCCCGCGTAGGGGAGCATCTGGGAGCGAACGAGTCCGAGACCATTGCGAACGTCGTCCACGGCGAATAAGACTCGGCTGTGCTCGGTTCCAATGGGCAGCTCAGCGGCTCGGCCCCCGAGCTTGTTTTGGGCTTCGCTAAGCGTCGAAAGGTCTTGGCCGATTGTCACGGAGTAGCTCGCCCTCAGTCCAGGATAAAACTTGTATCGGATCAGCGCGCCGTTGGCCGGGACGTTGATGCCGGCGTGGTTGCCCACGTGAATCTTGACTTCGGACTTGTCCGCGATCTGTGGGCGGCCCGCGCCTGGCGCAAAGAGGCTGACGCCGATCGTGTGCCAGCCATCGGGAACCTTCAGGCGCTTTGTGTTAAGCCAGTAGACCAAGTGTTTCTTCGAGGAATCCAGAACCGGCACGGTGGCTTCCAAGAACTTGCCGTCGAGCGTGACGCCGATGAACGACCCTGGCGGGACGCTGTTCTTCGGCAGCGTTATCGGGACGGTCTCGCGAACCTTGGCTCCTTCGGCCGGCTTGACGATAGTAAATGGCGCCTGTGCGAAAGCGACGCTCCCGACGGCGGCCAAAAAGGCGCAAACAAACTTTCTCATTACCATTGATTCCTTATAGCGGTGCCCATAATATCGTACCTTGGGCCAAACCGACACTTCCATAAGTTGGACGTGCAACCGAGGCCGAAAAGTTACCGAGCTATCTCGCGGCCAGGATTGTGGAGAGTTTCGCCCGGCAGAAAGTCTTGATCGAACCAGCGGAGCGCCACGTGGGCTGAGCTGCCTTCGACGAGAGAATCGGGCTGAGCCAACGCTACGAGAGGATCGGGCAGAGTAGTTCGAATGACTCATTTGAGCCCGCGTCACGCGTGCTAAAAGGTATTCTAAGAATCTAAAGCCGGTAGCGACATGAAACACCTTCTCAATATCGTCCTGGCGACCCTTATAATG
>DASSBY010000085.1:0-7240 GCA_035698285.1 Fimbriimonadales bacterium
GACCTACTACAAGGACGACTGCGCCGCCGAGTCGGAAAGCAAAAGGAAGGCCGAGGCGCTCACTAAGGATTCCGAAAAAAAGCGCGCCAACCGGGTTTAGCCCCGCGAGCGACCAAACGTAGACCGAGATGATCCGGCCGCGCAAATCCGGCGGGCTGAAATATTGCAGGGCGGTATTCGTGCCGACCATCTGGCCTACGCCAAAGAAGCCGATACCCGCGAGGCATAGTGCGGCCTGCCAAAAGTAAACCGCGAACGACATCGCCAAAAGGCAGCCACCGAAGCCGACCATCGAGAAAATGGGCACCGTTCCGCGCACGCGCTTTGAGCTCATGACGGCGATCAGCACCAAGCCCACGACCGCGCCGATCCCCGTCGCGGTGAGCATCCCGCCGAATCCTTGTGCGCCCACGTGGAGAACGGATTTCGCGAAGGCGGAAAGGACGGCGAGATAGAAAAGGCCGAAGATAGCCGTCGTCATCATCATGAGCACCAGTGTCCGGAACGCCGGGGTCCGGGCAACGTGGTGGATGCCTTCCAACAGCGCGTCCTTAATCGAAGCAGAGCGGTCGGCAGTGCTGCGAAGGTCTGCGCGGATCGCGACGATGGCGAAAACGATGGCGGCGAAGCTGATGCCGTTGACGAAATAGCAAGCCGCCGCACCGAAATAGCCGAGCAGCAGGCCGCCAATCGCGGGGCCGAGTATCCGCGCAGCATTGAACGTCGTCGAGCTCAGCGGCAGGGCGTTCGCGAGATCCTCCGCCGGCACGATGTTGCTGATCATCGACTGCCGCGTCGGAATTTCGATAACGGATGTGCATCCATTGACGAAGGCGACGGCTGAAACTAGGGCAAATGACACGAAGTGCAGCCAGACGGAGACGGCTATTAGAAATGCCGACAACGCGAACGTAATTTGGGCGATTACGAGCACGGTGCGCTTATTGCATCTGTCGGCGAGCCAGCCGCCGAGCGGGCTTAGAAAGAACATAGGCGCCGCGCCGATGAACGTGACCAGTCCCAGCGCCTGCTTGCTGCCCGTCATGTCGTACACGAGCCATTGCTGCCCTGTCGCCTGAATCCAGGAGCCGACAAACGAAACGAAGGCGCCGATCCAAAAGAGACGAAAATCCCGGTGCCGCAGCGCGCTGAAGGAATCGGGCAGCCTAAAGCTGAATCTGCGCGCGCCGCTTGTGTCTGACAACTCGCTTTGAGTATGGCCGACGCGCAAACTCGGGACGGGAGCACGGGTAACATCGGCGCGTTATGAGGAATCGTCTGCTCCCCCCTATCTGCGCCATTTTCGCAATTTCGGTTTTCGGCTGTCAGCAGACCCCGCCGCCGACCAAGGAGACGACCCCGCCGGTCGTCGACAAGCCGGAGAACAAGCCGCCGGTCCACGTCGTGATGAAGGTGCAGGGCAAGGGCGAGGTGAAGATGGAGCTCGATGCGAACAAGGCGCCGGCGACGACTGCGCGCATCGCCGAGCTTATCGGGCAGAAGTTTTACGACGGGCAGCGCGTGCACCGCGTCGAGGACTGGGTCGTTCAGTGGGGCGATCCACAGTCGAAGCAGGACAATTGGAAGGACCTGCCGGTAGGCACGCAGGGCTCCGGACAGGATTTGCCCTTCGAGTCGAACGACATCCCGATGACCCGCGGCGTCGTCGCGATGGCCAGCACAGGCGAGCAGGTCGGCGGCGATTCGCAGATATTCATCCTTACGAAAGACATGCCTGGCCTCCAAGGCGGTTATGCGGCGTTCGGGCGCGTTACCGAAGGGATGGAGGTCGCGGACAAGATCAAGGCCGGCGACAAGATCACGATGGAGGTCGTGAAAGAATGATCCTCGCCGCCATCGCCTTTTGTCTTGCTCTGACTCCCACGATCCAACATCCAATGACCTACGAACAACTCCTGGAAAGCAAACACATCGACCGCGCGAAGCTCCCGAAGGTGGAGGTGAAGATCGCCGGGAAGGGCTCGTTCATCATCGAATTGGTGCCCGAGCTTGCGCCAAAAACCTGCGAGCAGATTCTCAAGCTGGCCAAAGAAGGCTTCTATACCGGCCAGCGCGTGCATCGCGTCGAGGATTGGGTCGTCCAGTGGGGCGATCCGCAATCCAAGAAGAGCGACTTCGAAGAGCTGCCGGTGGGCACCGAGGGCTCCGGGCATCCGCTCCCCTACGAAGACAACGCCATCCCGCTGACGAGGGGCGTGTTCGCCATGGCGAGCACGGGCGCGAAGGTCGGCGGCGACTCGCAGGTGTTCATTCTCACGAAAGATGACCCGCAAATCACGCAATTTCTGCAAGGCAAATACGCCGCGTTCGGCTTCGTGATCCATGGTATGGACGTCGTGGTGAAGCTGAAGCGGTGGGACAAGATCGAGTCGATGGCCCTGGTCCAGAGGTAACTCCCACTGCGCCTCGGGTGCCGAGGGGCGTTGGCTCGTGTGCCGAGGGGCATTGGCTCGGGTGTCGAGGGGCTTTGGCTCGGGTGTCAAGCCCAATACTGTCCTCGGGTGTCGAGGACCGCGGAGATTGCAAGAATAGCCCGGAACGGCCGGGAGCGACCCGTTGTTTTCCTGAATGAGCCGCAAGGGCGGCACAGGAGGAATCCAAATGAGAGCATTGATCATTGTTTCGGCGGGCGCAACGCTGCTCGCGGTGGTTGCGGGGTGCGAAAGGGCGGGAGCCGAGTCCGTGGGCGGTCCTTCCCGATACGGCGTGGAAGGCTTGCGCGTGAGCGGAACCGCCATCGTTCGGGCCAAGCCGGACACCGTGACCTTCCGCGCCGGGAAGGACGTTTCCGGAGGATCCATCAAGGACGCCAAGCGCGAATGCGACGCGACCATGGCGAAGGTCATGGCGGCGCTGGAGGCGAAAGGCGTGCCGGCTGAAGCGATCCAAACGGTCGACTATTCGCTCTTCGACGAGCATCTAACCAAGCCGTCGCGGCATGTTTGGCATGCGAGGCACATCGTTGAGGTTCGCTCGGACAAGGTGGATCGCTCGGCGGACCTGATCGACGCGGCCGTTTCAGCCGGGGCAGACCGCGTTTCGGCCGTCTCTTTTAGCGTTGCCGAACTGGACAAGCTTCGTGCCAAAGCGCGCGAAATGGCCGTGGACGTCGCTCGCCGAAAAGCGGAGCAGCTTGCCAAGCTTATGAACGTGAACCTCGGCAAGGCCGTTTCGATAAGCGACAACGGCGATTTCGGCTGGCGCGGTCAGTCGGTTTACAATGCCCAAGCCGAATACTCCGGCCAGCCCAGCGCAGCTCCCGCGGAGAGTTCGGTAAGCGGCGGCCAGGTGGTCGTCGAGGCGGTCGAGGAGGTTGTCTTCGAGATCAGGTGAACCCGCGCTCGGCATTTTTTTACAAGACGCGCACCTTTTGGAGCCTGTTCATGGTATATACTTTGAGCCGCCGTCATGGTGCGGCATATTCGACCGGCCGTGCCGGATTGTTCGGAGGTGTCAAAAACATATGAAGAAATTGATTGCTATTCTGATGACGATCGCCATCGTGGGGATCTTTGCTGCAGGCTGTAACAAGGATGCCAGCACGGATACTTCGACGGATACGTCGACCACGGATACTGGGACGTCGACTTCCACGTAAAACGGGAAGCTTAGCGATTCGTCTGTAAGCGGATCGTCATAGCGCCCTCAGCCTTCTGGCTGGGGGCGCATGAGTTTAAGGGAGGCTTCTCGAGCCGGGAAAAAGCCCGGGTTTGCTTCGAGGAACGCGCTGAAGCAGCTTTCCACGGCAAGCGCGGCGGACACCGCAACGTTCAGCGATTCGATCATCCCGTAGAGGGGGATTGCCACGAATTCGTCGCATAGCTCGGCCACGTCCTCGTCGATTCCATACCATTCCTGCCCAAGGACGATCGCCGCGGGATGCTTCCACGCAATGGTTCGCAATGGCCGGGCTGCCTTGCCAAGCGACAGGGCGTAAATGCGGTGACCGCCGGCCTTGGCTTCGCGGATGGCATCGGTCGGGGCGATCCAGCGGTATGGCTGCCACCTCAGCGCCGCAAACCCGCCGGAGAAATCTCGTTCTTTGCGCCTTCCGACCGGCGAGTAGTCAACCTGCTCGATGCGGAAGCAATCGGCTATGCGCAGGATGTTGCCGTGGTTGATGCCCTTGTCGAGCGTGCAGCAGATGATCCGAATGGGCGCTCTTGGGAGATCCGTAAAGCGGTCGCGTAGGCCGGGATCCTCCGGCGTGCCATAGCCCTTTCGCACGGCTTCTTCGAGCGCGTGCATGGCCCTTATGCCTCCAGGCGATTCGTTTGCCATTACGCCGAGTGTACAAGATGGGTACAACTTAGGCGCGAAACCCCCAAAGGCGGGCCCGCGTATTTTACGAAGGACAGAAGTCCGGAGGCAAATGATTAGATGATTTGGATAATTCTCGGCATTATCGTTGTGCTCATTTTCGCAGCAATGGGCATTTACAACGGTCTCGTCGCTTCGCGGCAGCAAGTCGACAATGCGTGGGCGCAGATCGACGTACAGCTCAAGCGACGCTACGACCTAATTCCCAATCTCGTCGAAACGGTGAAGGGTTACATGAATTTCGAACAGACGACTTTGCAGAAAGTTGTCGAAGCTCGCTCAGCGGCTATGGGCGCGTCGGGCGGAGGAGTGAAGGCGCAGGCGGAAGCGGAGAATAACCTAACGCGCGCTCTCGGCGGATTCTTCGCGGTGGCGGAGCAGTACCCCGACCTCAAGGCGAGCGAAAACATGGGCCGCTTGCAGGAAGAACTCAGCAGCACCGAGAACAAGATCGCCTTTGCGCGGCAGTTCTACAACGATGCGGTTATGACGTACAACACGAAGACGCAGCAGTTTCCGGGCAGCATCTTCGCCAATATGTTCGGCTTCAAGCAGAAGGAACTCTTCGAGCTCGTAGAGCCTGAGCAGCGCGAGCCCGTCAAAGTCAGCTTCTAACGAAGCCGCAGATGCGCACTACGTTCTGGAACGAGATCGCCGCGAACAAGCGAATGAGCGCGGCGCTCTCGTTTCTTATGATGCTGATCCTTGGCGGGGTCGGAGCAGCGGCCGGCTATATTTTCGAGCCGGACATTTGGCCGTTCACCATGGGCGCCGCGCTACTGGCGGGCGTGATTCTCTGGGTCTACACGCTGTCGAGCGGCGACAAAGCGGTATTGGCGATTTCGCGTGCGCGGCTCGCCACGCCGGAAGAAGACCAGATGGTTACCAACATCGCGCAGGAGACGGCGATCGCGGCGGGCATTCCCTTGCCAAAGGTTTTCGTCATCGACGATACCGCGCCGAATGCCTTCGCAACGGGTATGCGGCCAGAGAGCGGGACGATTTGCGTGACTACTGGGCTGCTTTCGAAGCTCGGTCGCGACGAACTGCAAGGCGTCATTGCGCACGAGATGGGGCACATCCGTAATTTTGATACGCGGTTGATGACGACCATGGCGCTGACAGTCGGGCTGATCGTTCTCATACGCGACTTCATGATGAGGGTTCTGTGGTACGGAGGAGGCGGTCGAAGGCGCAGCAAGGATTCGGGGAGCCCCATCATTTTGGTGGTGGCATTGGTTTTCATTATTCTTGCGCCAATTTTCGCGGTGCTCTTGAACTTAGCGGTTAGCCGCCGGCGGGAATTATTGGCCGATGCGACTGCCGTCCAGTTCACACGGTACCCCGATGGTTTGGCTAGCGCGCTGCAAAAAATAGAGGCGGATCAAGAGGCGCTCGAGGCGGCGAATGGGGCCACGGCGCCGATGTATATCGTGAATCCGATTCAAAAACTCTCCGGCGGCGAGATGTCGAGCATTTTCAGCACGCACCCGGCAACGGCGGAGCGGATCAGGCGGCTCAAGGCGATGGGGGCGATGATCGAGAACACAAACGAAGCTCTCGGCCAATAGTGATTTGAGCGGATGCTCTCTTGAGCAATCCGGCCTTTGTGGAATAATTCAGACTCTATGGGCGAATGCCGACTTCTCTTGGAGCACGCGGGCGAGGACTCCTTCCGAACGATGGCAGGGTATCAGCAGCATCGCGGATATGAAGGCCTCAAACGCGCCCTCAGCATGGAGCGGCAGGCAGTCATCGATCAAATCAAAGCCAGCGGCCTTCGCGGTCGAGGCGGAGCGGGCTTCCCCACTTGGATAAAGTGGAATGGGATCGCAAAGGAGAGGGCCCCTGGCAAGTCGCATTACATTCTTTGCAACGCCGATGAAGGGGAGCCCGGCACTTTCAAAGACAAGGAGCTGATGGAGGCGTGCCCGCACATGGTCATCGAGGGGATGATTATCGCGGGATATGCGACCCTCGGCGACTGCGGATATATCTACATCCGAGCTGAGTTCGTCGACGCCGCGCGGGCGATCAAGGCCGCCATCGATGAGGCGTACGCGGTCGGATTCCTGGGTAAAAACATTTGCGGATCGGGCTGGGACTTTGACCTGTTCGTCCACCTGGGCGCGGGGTCCTACGAATGCGGAGAGGAAAGCGCGCTTATGAGCAGCCTCATGGGCGAGCGCGGCATGCCGCGATTAAAATTTCCACACGTTCCACTGCCTACGGTGGAGGGTCTTTGGAACTGCCCGACGATCATAAACAACGTCGAGACGTATGCTTGTGCCCCGCACATCCTCCTCAGTGGGGGCGAATGGTATGCGACTTTGGGGGCGGCCACCAAGAACAGCCGCGGCACGAAGATCTTCAGCGTTTCGGGCCACGTAAACAAGCCGGGCAACTACGAAATCGAGTTCGGCACGCCCCTGATGGAGCTTTTGAAGCTGGCCGGCGGCATAAAGGGTGGCGAGCTCAAAGCATGCGTCCCTGGCGGCTCGTCAGTGCCGATGATTACTGCGGAAGCTTGCGAGAAAGCAATTTTGGGCTATGAAGAAATGGGCGAAGTTGGAAGCATGGTCGGCTCCGGAGGCTGCATTTTCCTTAACGAGCACACCTGCATCGTCACATTCATATGGCGAACGGCGCAGTTCTATATGCGGGAGAGCTGCGGCAAATGCACGCCATGCCGGGAGGGGACCTCATGGCTATTCCAGATCTTGTCGCGAATACGAGCCGGCGGAGGCAACCCCGAAGACGTCGAACTGCTTCAAGACGTTTGCGCGCAGATAGACGGGCGGTCGTTTTGCGGATTGGGGGACGCTGCGGCGTGGCCCGTGGTCGGCGCGATCAAGGCGTTCCCGGAGGAATTTGAATACTACGTCGTGAACGGTCGCAG
>DASSBY010000086.1:0-2244 GCA_035698285.1 Fimbriimonadales bacterium
CGCGGCCATGTTGACCATAATCTTTACCGGTCCGGGCCGGTTCTCGCTGGATAAATATATCGGCGCCGGCAGTCGGTAATATCTGGCGCGATGCCTAAACGCTCCTCCCGCCTCGACAAGATCCCGCCATATCTTTTCGCCGAAATGAGCAGGATAAAGGCCGAGATGCGGTCTCAGGGCATCGATATCATCGATCTTGGCATCGGCGACCCTGACCAGCCAACGCCGGAGCCCGTGATCGAAGCGCTTTGCAAGCATGCGCACGACCCGGCCACCCATACCTACGATGAGTCGCCGCGCGGTTGGCGTCCCTATCTGGGCGCAGCGGCCAAGTGGTACGCCAGAACGTACGGCGTCGACCTGGACCCCGAAAGCGACCTAATCCAAGTTATCGGCAGTAAGGAGGGGCTTGCGCATTTGGTTTGGGCTTATGTAGACGCGGGCGATACTGTGATCGTGCCCGACCCCGCGTATCCCGTTTACCGCATGCACGCAGCCATGACCGGCGCGAACATCTTTGACGCCGTCTTGCGCAACGAAAATGGTTTTCTGCCTGTCTTGGAGGATATTCCGAGCGATGTGGCAAGGGCCGCAAAATTGTTTTTCGTATGTTATCCGAACAATCCGACCGGCGCGGTCGCGACGGATTCTTTCTATCGCGACGCGGTCAAATTCTGCAAAGACTACGACATCCTGCTCGTCAATGACATGGCTTATGGGACCGTAACATTCGACGGCTACGTCAGTCCTACCGCGCTCCAGCAGCACGGCGGAAAAGACGTTTGCATCGAGTTTCATTCGCTAAGCAAAATGTTTAACATGACCGGCTGGCGAATCGCTTTCGCTGCCGGAAATCCCGACGCGATTGCGGCTTTAGGAAAATTGAAAGACAACCTTGACAGCAAGCAATTCCCGGCAATCGCCGCCGCCGGCGCATTCGCGCTCGATCGATGCGACAACGACAAAACGTTTTCACTGTACGAAAAAAGAAGGGACATTCTCTGCGACGGCCTCAACGCCGCCGGGTGGAAAGTTTGCAAACCCAAAGCAACCTTTTACGTTTGGGCACAAATCCCCAAAGGATATACTTCGGCTGAATTTTCTACGGAGCTCCTGCAAAAGGCGCACGTCCTGTGCATCCCAGGAAGCGGATATGGACCTTCCGGGGAAGGCTTTGTTAGGATGAGCCTCACGATCAAAGGCGACCAGGAAGGCGAGCGCATGCGCGAAGCCGTGCGCCGAATCGCGAGCAGCGGAATCGACTTCTCCGCATGACCTACGCCGAGGCGCGGTCATATATAGCAGGCCTGGAGCGGCGCGGATGGCGGCTCGAGCTCGATAGGATGCGCGAATTTCTGCGAATGCTCGGCGATCCTCACGTAAATAGCCGCTGCTTTCACGTAGCCGGGACGAACGGAAAGGGAAGTGTAGCAGCCATGATTCAGAGCGTTCTTATCGAAGCTTGTTATCGAACGGGTTCGTTTTATTCGCCGTACGTCTACGATTTTCGCGAGCGCATCCAGATGAATGGTGAAATGATCTCGGAAAATGATGTCGCGCGTCTCACGGAGAGAATGGCCGAGCCGTCCGAAGAATTGGCGAAGACACCGTTCGGAGGGCCGACCGAGTTCGAATTCAAAACGGCCATGGGTTTTATTTATTGGGCGGAAACCAAATGCGATTACGTCGCCCTCGAAGTCGGTCTGGGAGGACGCTTGGATTCGACCAACGTAATTGAAAATCCAATTGTCGCAATAATAACCGAGATCGGCCTCGACCACCAAAAGAATCTAGGCGAAACGATAGACGCGATAGCCGCGGAGAAGGCCGGGATTTTCAAAACCGGCTCGCCGGCAGTCTCAGGAGCAACCGATCCACTAGCGAAAGAGGCCATCTCTCGCGCGGCGAAAGGCCCTTTGTGGCAAACCCCCGAAGACTTCCGCTGGGAAGGCGAAGACCTCGTGACCCCAAAAGCGCGCCGCCGGGGACTCGTCACGGGCATGCTCGGGGATTTCCAATCCCGAAATCTCGCCGTGGCCGTAGCGGCTTGCGATCTCTCGGGCGTCGAAATTACCGGGGAAGCTCTTCGAAAGGGATTGGGCAAAGCGCGCGTTCCCGGAAGGCTGGAGGTCGTCGACGAAAACCCCTTGACCATTTTCGATGGCGCGCATAACGGCCAGGCGGCTAAAGCCCTTGCCGAATCGCTCAGGAAGCTGTATCCCGGGAAGCGGTGGCGCCTCGTCT
>DASSBY010000087.1:0-2591 GCA_035698285.1 Fimbriimonadales bacterium
GGATATCAGGCCCTGCCCGATGAGCAGTGCTCCCAATGCGATCAGCATTCCGGTCTTTTTCAAACTAGAGCTCCTTTTGGTCGAAGATCATAACGGAGAAGACGATCAAGATGGCGCAATAAACCACCGCATAGAGGATGCCGTTCATGATGTAGACCGTTTCGCTTCCTCGGATCTGCTGCTGCATTTGCGCGCCAGTCGATATGTCTAAGTTCGAAAAGTTCGGAAACGCGTAATGCGCGATCTTTGCGAAGAAGTCGACGGTCGCCGTGTTCTTCTTGGTTGTAATCGATTCGAAGAACGGATTGAGAAGGGTACCGAATACATAAACAAGCGCAGTCAGGAAAAAGTTCACGACCGGACTCACGAAAGTTGAAAAGAACAGCGCCACCGCCGCGAGGAGGGACATTTGGAAAATCAGCATGATAGGCGCTTTCACGAGCGGGCCAATATGCGCAGTGCTCGCAGAGCCTTGCTGGAGGACGAAGGCGACGATCAGGACCACAGCCATGAGACCGATCATCAGTGCTAGCGCGGCAACGCTTCCCATGTATTTGCCGAGGAGGAACTGCCATCGGTGGACGGGCTTGGAGAGAATCGTGTAAATGGTTCTTCTCTCGACTTCGTTCGGTATCAGATAAACGGTAAGCGTTACGGCGAGAATGGCGGACGTTATTTTCAAGATGCCGAGCGTCATGGAGATCAGGACCGTCGTCTGGCCGCGCGGCGTAAGCTGGCTAAGGCTGGGGGCGATGATCAGAAAGGCCAATCCGACCATCAGGATGATGAGAAGGACTCGGCGCCGGATTGCTTCGCCGAGGGTTGTCCCGGCGATTGCGAGGACCTGCATCATTGGGAGGCCACCTCCGTGCTTTCCCGGGGTTTCGTGATCGTCTCGACGAAAAGGTCTTCCAATCGTTTCCTCCTGGGTATCACGCTGACGATCGTTGCGCCGCTCCTACGAATTTCGTCGATCATGCCGTCGGTGGGCGCTGTGTCGGGAGCGTCGATGATTAGGCGGCCGGTATGCATGGAAGCTACGACGCCGTCGCTCTTCAGCTTGTCGGCAACCGTGTCGGGGACGTTTTCCGCGGTGATCTCGACCCTTCCTCCGGCGAGAAGGACGTCTAATTTGCCTTGCTTGACAATGTGGCCGCGATCGATGATCGCTACTCGGTCGCAGATTCGCTCTACATCGGAAAGCTCGTGGCTGGATATGAAGACGGTTTTGCCTTCGTTGCGCATTTGGAGAATGAGGTCACGGATTTCGATATGGGCGATGGGGTCTAGGCCGCCCGTTGGCTCGTCGAGGAAAAGGAGGTCGGGTTCATTCAATAAGCTTTGCGCGAGGCCGATACGCTGCTGCATGCCTTTCGAAAACTGGGCGATCGCCTTGCTTCCCGCCTCGGCGAGGCCAACCTTTTGCAGAAGGTCTTTTGCTCGCCTCGACCGCTCGGGTTCGGGAATGGCGAATAGCTTCCCGTAAAAGTGCAAAATCTCGAGCGCGGTCATATGCTCGTAGTAATACGGTTTTTCCGGCAGATAGCTGAGCTTGCGGTGGATGCCAATGTCGCCGATCTCTTTGCCGAGAACGTAGGCCGTGCCCGACGATGGGTAGATGATGTTGAGGAGCATCTTGATCGTCGTCGTTTTGCCGGCGCCATTAGGGCCGAGAAAGCCGAAAATTTCGCCTTCTTCGACCTCGAGATCGATATTGTCGACTACATTTACCTTCCGTCCACGCGACGAATAGGACTTTGTGAGCTTGTCTGTTTTGATGGCTGCTGCCAAAGGAGAATCCTCCGATAGGTAGTAGAGAGAGCAGGATGGAGTATACCGCCCGAGTTATCCACAGGAACTCCCGTAGTTTGGTCCCACCGTCCTGGGCGAAAATGCGGAAGCGAGTCGGTAAGGCGCTTCGTCTTTTAGCTGTAAGTGGGCGGACAACCGTAGAGGGAGTCGACGATAGTGCCTGAATCGGTTTAGCGTAGTCAGGCGGTTGTAGCGGAAGCGTTCTTTTCTCTCTTTTCAGCGCTTCCGCTTTTTTTCGCGTTGCGATGGGCTCATTGGCCGTTGCCGGGAACAGGAATCATCTTTTCCGGGGAGACCGCGCCGGACTCAGCACGGCCGACGCCGATGAACTCGCCTTCCGCAACCAATCCGACAATGCCCTCTCGGGGTGCTTCGATTTCAATCTGAAGGCCATGCCGCAGCCTTACGGCTTGCTCGGGCTGCAGGAAAAGGAAGTACAAGCTCGCGAGAGCTACGCGTAGAGGAATAAGGTCATCGCCACAGACATCTTCCGGGGGTTTGGCTGCCTCGACCGTAAAGTCGCCGAGTCTTGTCCGCTTCAAAGACGCCAGGTGCCCGCCAACACCGAGCAAGTCGCCGAGGTCGGCTGCAATTGTCCTCACGTAGGTCCCGCCGGAGCAAACGATCCGGAAACGGGCCAACCCTGCGTCAAAGCTTTGGATTTCGAACGAAGATACGCGGATTTTGCGCGTGGGACGTTGGATTACGACACCTTTGCGGGCGAGGTCGTAGAGGCGCCGGCCGCCGACGCGTACGGCGCTGTGCATTGGAGGGAGTTG
>DASSBY010000088.1:0-5465 GCA_035698285.1 Fimbriimonadales bacterium
AAGTCTGGAAAATTGGCAGAAAGACCTCAAAGCAACAGGCATGGGCGGCCGCGGATGGGCCTGGCTCGCCTACGACCGAGAAGAGAAGTCGCTATTCAACTACATCGGCGATGCGCAAAATGCTTACCCGGTTTGGAACGCCGTCCCCCTGGTCGGTCTGGACGTTTACGAGCACGCCTACTACCTCGACTTCGGCACGGCCCGCGGATCGCACATCGACGCATTCCTGGAAGTCATCGATTGGCAGGCCGTCGCGCAACGCTTCCAAGCCGCAATATGATCTTCGGTAACCTCTTCCCAAACCCGGTCATCTAAACGGACATGCGCAGAAATCTCGTGCTCGGCACCCTCGCGTTGCTCGTGGCCGTTTGCGTCGCTTCGAATCTAATGCCGTCGAACACCAAGGCTCCGGATCAGCAGAAACCTTTCCAGACCCCCGCCGGGTTCGAGGGGCGAGAAAGTCAGGTGCGGCAAGTGCAGGCGGAACTCGTGAGCGCGCTGGACGAATTGGACCTCACCGACGGCAACCGGCAAAGAATGCCCAGCGGAAAAATCATTATTGTTCCGAAATTTGGCCTATCCCGCGTGGAAAACAAACTCATCGAGCATGGACCGAATGTTTGGATCGCAACGCCGGTATTGTTGAGGGATCCCGGGCTCGCCGTTTTCGCAAACGCGGGCCGGCCATTGACCGCCCGGGACCTAGGCGCGCCCAAGGCAGCCAGAGCGGGATCGTTCGACGACGTCCGAAAGGCATTGGCCGACCAGGTCGACAAGCTGAACCGGGGTGAGGAAATTGGCCTGCAACTGAAGAAGCTGGACGTTTGGGCAATCCCCATAAGGCTTACTAAGCAGGAATGCCTGCCGTGCCACGACGGGATGAAAGTAGGCGACACCGTAGCTGTCGCCGCCTACTTCCGCGATCGAACCTAGCCGCTTAGATGAGCAAAGTCATCGCAAGAATTTGTTTCTTACCAGACGCGGCAGATGCCCTCTGAGGTGAAACCATCGTAGCCGCCGCCACCTTTTTCCCAATGGGAATCGTTTAGCTTTTCAGAACCGAAGCCGTCGTTAATCATCCAATCTTTCGTTAGGGGAATTCTTTCGAGACTGACTTCGAAAGTTCCCGGCTCGCTGCCATGTGCTCCGTCGGAATAGCTGTACCATGTGCCATCAAAGAGTGCGTGCACAGACGAGTCCGTGATCGTCAGTTCGACGAGTTGGTCCGACTCAAACCGACTGCCGCTGTTGTGATCCATGAAATAGTGGCTGGTTTCGTGCGTGACAGAGTACTTTGCATCGATCGCTGACAATGTAAATGCCGTGTAATGCGTACCTCCGTCATCATAGCCCTCATAATGCATGCCGTGAGTCAGGGTCGCGTGTAGCGGGCGGCCGGCAATCGTCGCAGACACAGCGAATGGCGAGAAGAGAATGACCGAACCGAGGAATGCTGCCGAAAGTCTAGACGTGTTCATGATAATCAGACGATTGAGGCGGGACGTTCGATCAGATTGGCAAAGTTGCGCCGGTCGACTGAACGGATTCGCGACCGGAGACGTGCGCCGGGAATTTTTCAAAGACCTGCCTATAGTAAGAAATTCGATGTCGTTTTTTGCATCTCGCATTTGGGCAAAATTGGCTGACCTGAGCAAAACGGCGGTTCTGGCGACTAGAACGAAATCTCTACTCCATTTCGTACCTGGGACCCATTCATCTCGGCATGCCCCTGGTCTGTGAACGGGTAGAACATAGCCATGAGCGAGAAGCTGTCTTGTTTCAAGGCCTACGACATCCGGGGCAAAGTCCCATCGGAGCTCGACGAAGACATCGCTTACAGAGTCGGACGCGCCGTAGCCGACCAAACGAATGCTAAGACCTGCGTCGTGGGGATGGACATCCGCCACAGCAGCCCCGCCATATCCACAGCGCTCAGCAACGGCCTTCGCGAAGGCGGCGTCGACGTAATAGACATCGGTCTTTGTGGGACGGAAATGGTCTATTTCGCCACGGCCAACTATGGATACGACGCCGGCATCATGGTCACGGCCAGCCACAACCCAGGCGAATACAACGGCATGAAAATCGTCAAATCCGAGAGCCGGCCCATCAGCGGCGACAGCGGACTTTGGGAAATCGAGCGAAAAACACGTGAGCGCGATTTTTCCCGGACAGGCAGCGGAACGCTTACAAAAAAGGACGTTTACGACGACTTCGTCGCCCATGTCCTTTCAGTGGTCGATCCCAAGCTCATCGGCCCAATGGAAGTCCTCGCAAGCGCAGGCAACGGCTGCGCGGGGATTGCCGTCGAGGCCATGGAATCGAAACTGCCGCTAAAAATTACGCCGATGAATTTCGAGCCCGACGGGGATTTTCCAAGCGGGGTACCAAACCCGATACTCGAGCGCAGTAGGGCGCCCATCATAACGCGACTGCGCGCGGGAAACTTCCACTATGGCGTCGCTTGGGACGGCGATTACGACCGCTGCTTTTTCTTCGACGAAAAAAGCGAGTTCATCGAAGGTTATTACATCGTCGGCTTGCTCGCCCAAGATATGCTTATGCATCATCCGGGCTCGAAAATCGTCCACGATCCGCGACTCATATGGAACACGCTCGACATTTGCGAACGCTTGGGGGGAACGCCCGTGATGTGCAAGACCGGACATGCTTTCTTTAAAGAAAAAATGCGGGAAGTCGACGCCGTTTACGGCGGCGAGATGAGCGCGCACCACTACTTCAAGCACAACTGGTTTTGCGACAGCGGCATGCTCCCGTTCCTTATGGTATCGCGCCTCTTGACCAAAACTGGCAAGCCTCTGAGCGCGCTCGTTGGCGAAATGATGGAGAAATTTCCCTGCAGCGGCGAACTCAACACGCATGTCCCGGAAGCCAAGGTGGCGATTGAGCGCGTTAGGGCCGCATTTCCGGGCGGGAAAGAGGATTGGACCGACGGTCTTTCGGTGGAGTTCGACAACTGGCGTTTCAACGTTCGGCACAGCAACACCGAGCCGATAATGCGGCTGAACGTCGAGAGCCGAGGCGACAAGGCCCTAGTAGTTGAAAAGTCGAATGCAATTCTCGACGTACTAAACGCCTAAGAATTTTTGTAGGGCGAAACGCTGTCCTGGATCGGAGGACCGTCCTTCTGAATCCCCACGCTGCGATTTTCCTTTACGTTTGGAATCGGCAACGGTTCGGGAGCGTAAATGAGAATCAGCAAATACCCCACCGAAGCTCCGATAAGACAGAGCGCAGTCCACACAACATATCGGCTCTTCGACCTCAGTCTTGGATGTCCCACAGATATTCGGACGTCGAGGTAATCAGTCCGTTCCAATTCGGCTGGAAAGAGCACCCCTGGATCAATTCGGCGAGGGGCACGGAAGCCGCCCGTCCATCGAGGAATAAGACGGTGAACCTTCCGCGGTGCCATGGCCAAGCGCCGCCATAAACCAGCCAGGAAGCTGATCCGGCAGGCTGCCAACCCACGGGTTCGAAGCCAAACAGCGCCTGCGCGCTCGCCGGCAAGTTAAAACTGTCATGGCTGCCGTGTTCGTCCCTTACATAGCGGCAAGGCGGACTAACGATCCAGCTTCCGCCACCAACCGGATCGCCTTTGGCATTCCGGTCCCATATCGAATCGATAAAAGCTATCGTCGCAGACTGGTTTCCGACGGCAGAACCGCGGATCGGGTGAGCTTCCCATATCCCGTTCATCTTGATGATAGGGCTTAGGTACATGAAGTTGAACCCAACGTTCGAATGCAGCGAGGCTGTGTAGTAGTCCTTCCAGCCTTCTCGCCCTACCGGCGGGTCTAACTGCCGACCCGTATCGGAAGGACATTGGAAAATGGCGAGAGAGCCGGCGTAGGGAAGCAAAGTTTGGACCCAAGTACGGTCATCATCGGGCAAGCTGGGGTTGGCGCGCCGATAGTTCGTCGGGGGGAGCGTATCGTCGTAGTCGATCTCGTAAAGCAAGAGAGCGGCTCCCACCTGGGTGAAGTTGCTCTGGCAGACACGGCTCTTCGCGCTGGTCACTGCGCTGCGAAATACGGGGAACAAGATGGCGGCAAGAATCGCAAGAATTGCACATACCACAAGCAATTCCACCAATGTGAAGGCGACTGATCGTCGGTTATTCACTGCCTTTTGCCCTGCGTTTCAGCATGCCACGATGTTTCGGCCCATTCGCCATTATGACGAGTACGCCCTTAGCTCTGCTACCCTCACGAAGCCGTGCTTTCCATACCATGATACCAGCCCTTCTTCGGCTTGCAGTACCAATCTCAATCCTCTATACTCCGCAGCTCTGCAAATCTGGCTCAAGATCGCCGACCCGAGCCCATTCGACCGCAAGTCTTCCCGAACGCACAGGTTGTAGAGGCCTACGATGCCTTCCGTTACGCTGAGAACCGCCGCGGCCGCTATCCCCTCGTCGTCGCGGCAGCTGTAGAACTCCTGTACGGAAGAGGCAGCCCCGACCAATTGTGTCAACGCCCGTCGTGCAGGCTCCGGACTCCGCCAGAAGAAGTTTTGAACGATGAACGCCGCAATCTCCCCTACTTCGGCGAGATCGATGTTCCGCTCCAACACTTCGTCCCCGAGCTTCGCCTTGCCGTTCCAAACAAGGCCTGGGAACGAATACTTTGCCTTCAGGTCCAGCACTTCCAACCGTTCGCATATATCGGTCGGCTGGTCACCAGTCAAAACGAACGCTCGGAAATACTCGACTCTCTTCGCAGTGTCCGCGACTTTGCGCAGCCCGGCGTCGCTCAAATTGAAATGCACCGCGAAGTTGCCCATGGGGTGTTTGAACGGGCTCTCGCACCACCACGCCGATGGCGTTTTGCGCGCGCGGGCTGCCGGAGCGTTTCTTCCGAGCGCCATGTAGGTTTCCCCTACGTTGAGCCTCATAGCCTCGATGTCGGTCAATGCACTCTTCCTGGGTATGGTAGGCGACGTATCGAACACATGACGCGTATCTGTGACTATTCGCCGCGAACTAGTCTTTTCCTTCCGAAAAAGCCGAAAACATGAGCAAGAGAGAACGAAGAGCCAGCGGAGGGTCGATTCGCATCGCGAAAATCGCCGGGATACCTATACGTCTGCACTTCTCGTTCCTGCTTTTCATCGCCTACGTTGCCATCGTCGCCCAGAGAACCGACTCGCCACAGCTTGCCGCACTCATTCCCGCGATCTTCGCATGCGTCGTCCTCCACGAGCTCGGACACGCGTTGGTCGCGCGTAGATTCGGCATCGAGACTCGTGAGATCACTCTCTACCTGATCGGCGGCATCGCGTATATCGAGGGCAGGCCCAAGCCCGCCGAAGAGTTCTGGATCGCTCTCGCTGGCCCCCTTGTCAACGTCGCTATTGCGCTAGTCCTCCTACCCATCGTCTATTTGGTCCACGGCGCGGTGCCGCCGTTCAAATTCACGATCGACGACGAAACGTTCCTTCGG
>DASSBY010000089.1:0-5869 GCA_035698285.1 Fimbriimonadales bacterium
CTGGGAGGAGAGGTCGTTCTAAGGGCGTCTTCTTCGCACCAGGAGCAGCAGCGATGCGATGCCCAGGCTCAGCCATGTGGCCGGCTCGGGCACGGGGACCCAGGCGATGGCGCGGGCGTTGTTGTCGGCATCTCTGCCCCAGCCGACGATGGTTCCGTCTTCGTCGATTCCGCTCGCCTGGGATTGCCTAAACCCCGGTAAGAACTGATGAAGGTCGAGTTCGCTCCCCGGTGTGCCGGACCATCGCAGCGCTCTGAAGTTGCCGCTTGGCGCTGTGTAGCCGACCTGGTAAACGCCGTTCGTGTCCAGCGCGATACCCTGCCCCAAAATCGTATATTTCAGCGTTTCAGCATTCCAAATAAGTGCTCCTCCAACACCTTCCGTGCCGCCAGATCCAGCGATCTGATTGCCATAAATGGCGAGTGCGTTTCCTAGCGCATTTATGCCTCCCGGCATCGGCAGACGCCTCATGCTAGCCGCCGTACCCGACCACACAACCGGTGTGTTGAGTTCGATGTTTCCCACCTGGTAGTCGCCTCAACAATCGTAAGCCTCGCTTACGTTTAGGCCGCCAGGATTGAGATCGACGGCTGATTCTGCGGTACCTTTCCAAAGGATGGCGTGAGAAACGAACTTGGATCGCTGGCCGACGCCGACTTGTGTTATCCCATCCGTCCCACGGCCCCACGTACCAATTGTAAACCGCTGGGGATCGTCAAGGTCGGTGACCGGCTCACCCTTCCCCGACCATATGAGTGCGTGAGTCCGGCCCGCTTGACGGCCGTTACCAATTTGGTAGCCACCATCTGTGTCCCATATCTGCGCGGCGGAATAACCCGTCGTGCGGAGTCGCACAAATTGGTCGTAATTCGGGCCGTTCCACAAAATATTTCCGAGATTGAAGTCGATGCCGGTTATCTGTCCGCCTCCGGCGTGAAAAGCTTGGCCGTAGCCGTCGCTCGTCGGCAAAATGATCGCCTTGTACTGAGCACTCGCAAGTAGGCAAGCCGCTACAGTGATGGTTGAAAAGAAGAAGCGAAGGTGTTTCATTTTATCAAACCTTTTCATTTGAAAGACCGCCGCATTTTCTTGCGGCGGTCTTTCGGACGCTAGCCCTTACGGGCCGACTTTCGCGTATCTGGCATAGGACGGTGCGCCGTATTGATCGATGGCGAAAACCATGTAATAGCCGGGAGGAGCGACGCCGCCATCCGCGGGAGGCGTTACGGTCAACGAATTGCCAGCCTGAGAAAAGTCACAGCGGATGTAGCGCTGGCCTTGGTCGAACCCATGGGTCGTTGCCGTTAGCCGGAGCATCGTGACCTTGGAGACCGTCGGCGAGCCGGACGCGGTGATGTTAAAGGCTGTGCCGTAATGAATCTCGGACGGCGCCGATACCACTACCGGACGGGGCAAGGCGTAGTAGTCCGGATAATAGATTCTACCGTTGAACTCTTGGTTACTTCCTGCGCTTAGAACGCTTCCGTCCGGGAGGAGGGATGCCGTCGAGTGATACCACCGGTGATCCGGCGATGGCATGTCCGCTTGTGCGCCCATCCCGACCCAGGGTTGTATGGGTCGAATTGCTGCGTGGCCCGAACCGCGTACGCGTCGAGCGAATGGTGCTCCACGTATTCATGATCGCGCGATCCGCCGCCCAAGACGAGCAGCTTGCCGTTAGGAAGCAGAACCATGTTGCAGTCGGTGGCCGCGGTGTTCAAGCTGGACAGAGTCGTCCATTGGTCCTCGAGGACACCATCGAGGTCGAACTGTCTGACGGCGTCGCTGGCTAGGAAGTATGGCTCGGGAACTCCGACGTCAACCTTTATGCCGTTGCCGCCGACCTTGATCACTTTGCCCTTCTTGACGGGGCTGGTTCCATCGATCCAAAGGAACGGCGCCGCTTCCCTCGGTGGGAATGTGGCCGCCGATGGGAGTGTACTGCGGTTGGCCGGAGCTCAGATTGAGAAAGTGGGACCTCAGGCCTTCCTGCGTGGTATCGCTTCGCCTGCGCTTGCCCGCCCAGAAGACTTTGTTGTCCGTGGGATCATAAATGGCGAACATAAGCGGGTAGTTGTCGCTGTCGAAAAGCACCAGTTGCTGAGTCTCTTCGTCGAATCGGTCCGCTGGAACTAAGGTCCAAGCGTTGGAGCTGAACTTTTCGGCGATGTCCATGTGGTCGCCATTCTCGTCTTGCCCTTCCACGGCCAGCATGTCTCCATTGCTAAGCGGGACCAGCGTCGGATACCACCGTGCACGCAGCATCATAGCCGCCGGCTGCCAGCTTAGGGTGGAATATTTGAAGTAGTTGACGTTGCGGATGCCCTGATCCTCTCCAAAGAGTTCGCCGCCGATGATCATAACGTCACCTGCCGCATTGCCGGTATGGCCGCCGCAAAAACAGTCGCAATTATGCAGAAGCATATTCGTATCTGGCGCCACCGACTCCTGGCCCGGTTGGTCGATGAAGTTGACGCTGTGGCCCGGCGCCGTATCCCAAACATATGCCTGGGTGGAGCGATCGCCCTCCCCATCTTGAACTGCGTGGCCCCACATAAGGATCCTTCCGTATTGGTTGCCGGATGCCGGAGGCATGTGGCACATGTGCACTGCCTCTAGTTGCGCCGGCCACTTCGCCGTTGTTCCGTAAAAGGACAGCAGGGGCCCCCAAGAGTTGCTGGTCTGGCAGGGTGCCGACCCAGCGAACGCCGCGATTGCGGCGCACACGACTAAACGTTTCATTTTCTCTCCTCCGCCGCGAAATGAAACGCGGCACACGGGTAGTGTACACCGGATGATCGCAGCGCGCAAGGATTTTGAAGGTAATTTTGCAAGTCTCAGAGTTGGTGCGCGGTTTGGCGAGCAGGCAGCCGTTTGGCGTGTTAGACCGTCCCTTCGAGTTGGCGAGCGCCAAGGCGGGTATGGGCGTACGATTAGGCATACTAACGCGAGATGCCTGACAATATCATCGAGGTAAGGAACCTGCGGAAGACGTACGATACCGGGACGGAGGCGGTCCGAGGCGTCAGCTTTAGCGTAGCCAAGGGGGAGTTTTTCGGCTTTTTGGGCCCAAACGGCGCAGGCAAGACGACTACGATCAATATGCTCGTGGACCTGGTTCACCGCACGAGCGGCGAGATCACGATCGACGGGCTGCGGCTGGAAGACAACGCCCGGGCGATCTATCAAAGAATCGGCTTCGCCATGCAGGAAGTAGGGCTCGATGAGACGGCCACCGCTCGCGAGATGCTCGAACTGCATGGAAGGCTCTATCACCTGCCGCCGGATCGCATCCAATCGCAGATCGAGTTTTTGCTCAAGCTTGTGGAATTGGAGAAAGTCGCGGATCGCTATACGCACACCTATTCCGGGGGAATGAGGCGCCGCTTCGATTTGGCCTTGTCCCTAATTCATGAACCAAAGGTGCTTTTTCTAGATGAACCGACGCAGGGGCTCGACCCGCACGCGAGACAATTAATTTGGAACCACCTGCGCGAGCTCAATCAGAGCGGCATGACTGTGTTCCTTACGACGCATTTTATGGATGAGGCGGAGGCTCTTTGCAACAGGGTCGCGATTATGGACAAGGGGCAAATTGTTACGGAAGGCACGGTCCAGGAATTGCTCGCCAAGCACGAGGCAAAAAATCTGGAGGACGTTTTCCTCAAGACCACGGGGAGCAGCTTGGGCGAAGAAGATGTGAATCCGAATTCAAGCGATCCGTATGCGAGGGCGCGAAGATAGTCATGACGACATTCTTTTCCGACTGGTATTTTTTGTCTATTCGCAGCATCAAGCAGATATGGCGTCCCGCGCTTGCACTTCTGCCTTCGCTTTTCATACCGATTTTCTTCTTTCTCGTCAACTCGGCTTCGCTTAGCTCTTTTTCGAGAGTGCCGGGTTTTCCGGAAAATGTTTCGTACCGCGATTTTATCGCGCCGATTGCTCTTTTTACGGCGGTTTTCTTTTCGGCAGGAAATGCGGGCATCGAGCTCGTGCAGGATATGGCGAGCGGATATTTCAAGAAGCTCATGATCATGCCGATCAATCGGCTGGCAATCCTCTTCGGCAGGCTGGCCGAGGTCGCGGTGCAGGCATTCTTCCAGGGACTGCTCGTGCTCATTTTGCTATTGATCGTGGGTGTTCGCATCCAAACGGGGATTCTGGGTGTGATCTTGATTTTCGCGCTCCTCATCATTTTTGCCATGGGCTGGAGCTGCGTCAGCATGATTTTTGCGCTTCGAACACAAAACGTTCGTTTGGTTCAATCGTTATTTATTATCGTCTTTCCTTTTCTGTACCTGACGACTTCGCAGGCGCCCATGAAGCTTCTGCCGAAGACTTTTCAAGTGCTCGCTACCTATAACCCAGTTACCTACATCGTCGAGGGAACCCGATCGCTCGTCCTGCGCGGTGAGGGCCGCGCCGTCGCGATCGGTTTTAGTGTCGCAATTGGGCTGTTCGTCATTCTGGTCGCCCTTGCGCTTGGATCCTTTAGAAAAGCGGTCAAATAGTGGAAATCGAAATCAAGCGGGCATACGAGAAAGCTCAGAAGAGCGACGGCTACAGAGTTCTTGTCGATCGCGTATGGCCGCGTGGGAAATCCAAGGAGGAACTGGAGCTGGACGAATGGTTGCGCGATGTAGCTCCGAGCGCCAAACTGCGCAAATGGTTTTGCCACGATCCGGCGAAGTTCGCTGAATTCAAGAAAGAATACAAAGCGGAGCTGGCAAAATCCGGTGTTCCAAACGAGCTTTTGCATCGTGCCAAGGGCAAAAAACTGACGCTTGTTTACGGAGCGAAGGACACCCTGCACAATCAGGCAGTCGTCTTGCGCGAATATCTCAAGTCGCTGAAATAGAGCATGCCGTTTACGACCGAGGCGTTCATAGCGACTCTCGCGCTGGCGGGGGCGGTCATCGTGATCACGTCCCTGATGTCCGGTTTGGTGGAGCGGGCGAATCTTCCGCAAGTCGCTGTTTTTCTGCTGCTGGGGCTAGTCATCGGTCCTTCGGTTTTGGGCATTATGCGAATCGAGATCGGGTCGCCCGTGCTCCGAGTCGTCTCTACCCTGGGCCTCGCGCTCGTGCTTTTTACCGACGCTGTGACGCTGAATCTTAGCGAAACGCGCAAGCATGCGCGGCTGAGCTTTCTCATTCTTATTCCCGGAACCTTGCTGTCGGCTGCGGCCATCGCGGGGCTGGGCCGCTGGCTGCTCGGCTTCGGCTGGCCGTACGCCTTTATGCTTGGTGCGGCGATCGCTTCCACCGATCCTGTTATGCTGCGCGGGCTCCTTCGCCGCCGTGACCTGCCGCGAAGTTCGAGACTCGCTCTTCGGCTCGAATCCGGTCTCAACGACATCGTGCTCTTGCCCCTGCTGCTCGTCGCGATGATTTTCATCCCCGGCCATGGCGAGGCGTCGCCGACTACGATGCTTTTTCGCCTCTTCATCTTGGGACCGCTCGCCGGAGTCGCCGTGGGGATCGGGGCGATCGCGCTCCTTCGCCTCGCGCGCAGGCATATCGGCGTGCGACGCGACTATGAGTCGATTTACTCTCTCGGCGTTTGCTTCGCGGCGTTTGCGGCAGCCGAGGGGCTGCACGGAAGCGGGTTCCTCGCTTCGTTTGCCGCTGGGCTGATGATCTCTGCACTGGACGACGATCTTTGCGACTGCTTCGTGGAGTATGGGGAGACGACCGCCGAGATGTTTCTCATGTTCACCTTTGTGCTTCTGGGAGGCGGACTCATTTGGTCGGGGCTTTCTTCTCTTACGCTTGGGGTGGCCGCCTTTGCCGTTTTCGCGCTCGCGGCGAGACCTGTCGCGCTGCTTCTTTCTCTCGCTGGCGAAAAGATGGAGGCGCGGTCGCGC
>DASSBY010000090.1:0-4588 GCA_035698285.1 Fimbriimonadales bacterium
GCGTCATCGTACAGGGCAATTCGATGCTCCCCACGTTCCAGTCAGGCACTCGCATTTTTATTTGCAAAGCTGCGTGGCTCGTGGGCGCCCCTAAGGATAACGACATCGTCGTCGTCAAGCTGAGCGGTACAGGTGAATACATTATCAAGCGCGTTTACCGAGTCGCCGGGGAGCGCGTCGACCCGCTGTGGTCCCCTCTGTTCTGGCGCGGCGCCGGCGCCTACTTGGTTCCGGAGGGCCAAATTTACCTTCTGGGCGACAACCGCGAGATTAGCGAGGACCGCCGAATTTTTGGCCCCGTCGACGTTCACTCCGTCGTCGGCAAGGCGGTTTTCAATTGAGTCGCTTTCCCACGGGGAGGTGGGGGCGTCGGAAGCTTGTCTTTCATCCGGCTCCTGCGAGAGCGCCGTTTAGGCCTTTTGCCGCCCTCGCCTTCGTCTGGCACCAGGGCAAAGTCCTCATCTGCGATATCCCTGGGCGAGGCTGGTGCATACCGAGCGGGCGTGTCGAGGCATTGGAAACCTCGGCCGAGGCCGCCCGCCGAGAAGCCTTCGAAGAGGGTGGCGCGCATATCGAGAACGTGCGATATATCGGCTGCTACCAAATTTTCTCAAACAGCTCAGAAGTCTGGGCCGAAGCCTATACGGCAAGCTTGGCTTCCCTCGTCGAAATACCGGAGGGCAGCGAGTCCAAAGGCAGAAGGTTCGAGGATGTCGAAAGCCTTCCCGCAAGCTATCACATCTGGGACGAACTGACCGAAGCAATTTTCGGATACGCTCGGTCGGTTTTCGAAAGGTGACTCGTCATTCCCTTGGTATAATTAAGTGCGAGCTGTAAGGTGACCGAGCGTAAATACATCTTCGTAACTGGCGGCGTCGTGAGCGGAATCGGCAAGGGAATCGCGGCCGCCAGCATCGGAAGGCTCCTCCGCAACCGTGGCTTCACCGTCGCGCCCGTCAAGCTCGACCCCTACATCAACGTGGACGCCGGCACGATGAACCCATACCAGCACGGAGAGGTGTTCGTCACCGAAGACGGCGCCGAAACCGACCTCGATCTCGGCCACTACGAGCGGTTCACCGACGTTTTTTGCTCCGGCAAGAGCAGCGTAACCACAGGCTCCATCTATCGCGCCGTCATTGAAAACGAAAGGCGCGGCGACTATCTCGGAGCCACAGTCCAAGTCATCCCCCACATCACGAACGAAATCAAAGAGCGCATCCGCGCGGTCGGATCTGCCGAAAACGCCGACGTCGTATTGGCCGAAATCGGCGGCACGGTTGGCGACATCGAGAGCCTCCCATTCCTCGAAGCGGCGAGGCAGTTTCGCAAAGATGTGGGCTCAGCCAACGTACTTTACGTCCACGTCACGCTCATTCCGCAAATCGGCCCCTGGGGCGAAATCAAAACCAAGCCGACCCAGCACAGCGTCATCAAACTTCGCGAAATCGGCATCGCGCCCGACCTCCTCGTATGCCGCACCGAGCTTCCCATGTCCGGGGAGCTCAAGGAAAAGATCTCGCTTTTCTGCGACGTCGAACCCCAGGCCGTGGTCGAGTCGATGAACGTTGAGACTATTTACGAAATCCCGCTCATTTATGAGCGATCCGGCGTCGGCGAATTTATCTCCAGGCGATTGGAGCTTCCCTCAAACGAAGCAGACCTCGCCGAGTGGGAGCAGATTGTCGACCGCATCAAAAACCCGCGCGGCCACGTGCGAATCGGCATCGTTGGAAAGTACACCGACAACGGAGACGCGTACAAGTCTATACAGGAAGCCCTCGTGCACGGCGGGATCGCGAACGATTGCCAAGTCGACCCCGTTTGGATTGAATCATCGCACCTCGAAGCCGGTGTTCCCGAGGAAATGCTCGAGGGTCTGGACGGGCTGATCGTCGCGCCGGGATTCGGTGAGCGAGGCGTCGAGGGCAAGATCAAAGCGATAAAGTTGGCAAGGGAGAGCGGCCTCCCGTTTCTCGGAATTTGCCTCGGCATGCAACTAGCCGTCGTCGAATTCGCGCGGCACAAATGCGGCCTCGACGGCGCAAATAGCGAAGAAATCCATCCAGCCGCGCCGAACCTCGTTATCCATCTGCTGCCCGACCAGAAGGGAGTTTTCGACAAAGGCGGGACTATGCGCCTCGGCAGCTATCCCTGCAACATCGTCCACGGAAGCCTCGCGGAGAGGCTCTTCGGAACGACGCGCATTGTCGACCGTCATCGCCACCGGTACGAAGTCAACAACGATTACCGCGAAGCCCTCGCGAGCGAAGGCATGATCTGCTGCGGCGTTTCTCCTGATTATCGACTCGTGGAAATGATCGAGCTTCGCGGCCATCCGTTCTTTATCGGAACACAAGCCCATCCCGAATTCCGCAGCCGCCCCAACCGGCCCCACCCGCTGTTCGCAGGCCTGGTCGAGGCCGCCATGGTCCGGCGGAATCTCATCAGCGCAGCCGAAGTCTCCTAGCGCTTATTGGAATTTTGTTGCTATAATCATCCCCGGTGGAAGAGATTACGACAGAAACTTGCGCAAGCCGCGGCGTCCTCGACGTCGCGGGCGGGGTAATTTCGGTTGCCTGCGCGCTGCACTGCCTCCTCCTCCCGATCATCCTTCCCTTTGCTGCAACTTTCTTGCATAATCCGTGGCTCGAGGTCGCGCTGATGCTCTCCGCCATCGCCGTTGGCGGCTCCGCTCTCCGTCACGGATACAAAATTCACGGATTTCGGCTGCCGGCCGGCCTCTTCGCCGCAGGCATGGCGAGCATCCTCGTCGGCAACTGGCTGCTTACGAAGGGGCACCCGCTCTCCGAGGGCCACACGCACACGCCGATCCAGCTACTGTTCGTCGCCATCGGCGGCTCTGCGATCGTTTCTGCCCATATCGCAAACTTCATTTTAGAGCGAAATCGGCATAAACCGGCAGGTGATCCGATGCGAGGCTCCCTTGACTTTCGTAAACGGTAGCGCCTCTGCTTGTCTTGTTAACCGACGAAACGTCGCCCTTGACCGCATCTTTTTCGCAATAGATGCCCGCGTCCCCAATTTGCTCCTCGACCAGGGCCGGACTTACGAGAATCTGGTCAAAAAGCGCTTGCACGATCGCGAGGTCGTCCGGGAATTTATAATCTTTCCCTCGCCATTTGTCATTTTCCTCCCGCGCGCCACGTATCTGGGGCTCGAAGGAAACTCCGCGATATAAATCCCGCACCCCTTGGGAAACGAAGTCGCGCGCATTAAGTCCCGCCATTAAGTCGAAAAGGAAAGGCCCCGTTTTGTCGACCATTCCGCCTGCAGCGCCCGGGTTCCCTGTTTCAAGAATGGTCACACTCACATCGTCGGGCGTGTCGTTGAAATCACCAAGGACGACAACGTTACTCGCATTTCTTTTGCGAATTTCCCCGAGGAGAAGCTGGGCCGCCTTAATTCGAGCTCTATCTGTGGACCTCCGCCCACCTGGTCCGCCCCGGCTTTTCATATGTACGGCGTAAATTTCCAATCGGTTTCTGCCAGGCGTCTGCAAAACTGCGCGCAGCAAATCCCTGCGAGCGGGGAAAGCGTTGTCGAATTGCGGACCGCTAAACAAAAGCGTCGGGCCTTCGATCAGCCGAAGCGGCTCCCTGTACGCAATGGCCATCTCCTGATCTTCTTTTGGGTCGTCGATCATGCAGATTTTCCATTCGTTTCCCAAAAATCGCCGCAAAGACCGCTTGCTTTGAACCTCCTCCAGCGCCAAAATATCCGGGTTTAGATTCTTGACCACCGATCGCAAATGCCCTTCGCGGGCGAAGCTGATTCCCTCATTCATCCAGTCCAAATTGTAGGCCGCAATGCGCAAGCCTTTTTTCGGCGCAACTTCGGGCTGGGTCCCGCATTTCGATTGGAGCACGGCTATCATCGCGCCGGCAGCGATGAGCGGAGTAATGTAGGCTGCGGCGCCGCGAAGCCTCATTCGGAAAGTCTCTCGACAGCGGCTTTTATATGCTCCGGCGTCGTTCCACAACATCCGCCCAAAATTTCGACCCCAATTTTCTTCGCAATTTGCGCATGCGCGGCAAAGTCTCGCGGAGAGATAGACTCGTCGATAATATTCGCATAAATTCCGATGGGAAAAGAAGAAGGTTTACAAATTGCGGAGGCCGCCCTTTCGAGAACTATCGGTGTAGCGCAATTAAGCAAAAACGCAGAAGCACCGTCATCCGACGCTACTTTTAGAGCTTCCGCTATTGGGTCACCCCCAAGCATAGTCGATTCGTCTTTTGGACAAACGCTCGCCCAAAATTCCACACCTAAATTTTTGGCTGCATCGACAGCTGATCGGAATTCCGGCAGCGAGCCCATGGTTTCGATAATGAGGAGGTCGCATCCGCCCGCGATCAAATTTTCTGCGATTTCTACGAATTCTTCCCCAGCATCGGCTGGGGATTTCTCCGGTCCATAACAGTCCTCGAGGGGCGAAACAGACCCGGCGACTCTCACATTTGTACCTTCTGCAGCCGAGCGCGCGAGCCGCGCGGAGAGCTGGGTCAATTCGCGGGATCGGCTTCCGATCCCCGCCTTCTCGAGGGAGCGCCGATGCGTGCGAAAG
>DASSBY010000091.1:0-12166 GCA_035698285.1 Fimbriimonadales bacterium
AATGGTACGTGGTGGACGCCACCGGGATGTCGGTAGGCAGGATCGCGGGCGCCGTCGCGCAGGTATTGCGCGGCAAGCATAAGCCGATGTTCGCCTACAACGCGGACGTTGGCGACCATGTGATCGTAATAAACGCGGGCAAGGCGAAGCTCACTGGAGGGGCGAAGGCCGACGATTTGGTCTATTGGCACACGGGCTACCCGGGCGGGATAAAGAGCATCTCTCGCGGAAAACTGCTCATGACCAAGCCTGAGCGCCTGATCGAAAGAGCGGTTTGGGGAATGCTTCCCAAGCACCGCCTCGGCCACGCGACGTACAAAAAGCTAAAGGTTTACGCCGGATCGGAGCATCCCCATTCGGCCCAAAATCCCGAACCCCTCAAAATAGGGAGATCCAAATAATGCCCCAAGTCGACAAATACTACGCTACCGGCCGCCGGAAGAATGCCATTGCGCGCGTTTGGCTCACGCCGGGAACTGGCGAAATCAAAATCAACGAAAAGCCGATGGCGGCGTACCTGGGCAGGAAAGTTTTGGAGATGGTCGTCGAGAGCCCGCTTAAGCAAGTCGGTCTCGATGGGAAGATCGACGTCATCGCCGACGCCTCTGGCGGCGGAATCGCCGGGCAGGCAGGCGCGGTGAAACTGGGCATCGCGCGAGCGATTATTGAAATGGACCCGAACTTGCGAACTCCGCTTCGCCGGACCGGCTTTTTGACCCGCGACCCGCGTGTCAAGGAGCGTAAGAAGTACGGCCGCAAGCGAGCGCGCCGCGGATTCCAGTTCGTCAAACGCTAAGCCCGCAGCTTCCTCGACTGCGCACGGAGTGACGGAGCGGTCAAAATCGATGCAGGTGAGGAGTTCGCCCCCGCCGCTCGATTATGGAAACCGACGCGCCAAGACCAATCCCCGTTTGGCGACGTCCTGCCGTCTTTAGGCTGCTCCTTATAGCTTTGGCCGCCGAACTTGGCTTTGCCGTGCTCAACGTCTCGGTAATGCCCGTGTATCTGAGCCTGGATCGCGGGCTTTCGGGCAAGGTCTTCACCATGGTGCTCGCGGCGTTCCTCCTTAGTGAGGCCGTCTTCAAGCCTTTCGCAGGGCACCTCACGGATAAGCTTGGGCGCCGGGTTTTCCTCCTAATCGCGCCGTGCATCATGGTCGTGACGCCCATACTCAGCCTGGCGGTTCCGATTGCATGGGGGCAGGGGCAGATTCCTGCATTTGTCGCCCTCCGAACCCTAGACGGACTTGCCGCCGCCATGCTTTGGCCGGCGGTCTATGCTGCCGTAGGCGAGGCGGTCGATCTCGGCGAGCGCGGGCAGGGAATGTCTCTGTTGAATGTCTGCTTCATGCTCGGCCTTGCCTTGGGACCTCTTGTCGGCGGAGCCGTGAATGACGCAAACAACTCGCGTGCCCCGAGCTTTTGGCTGGCATCATGTCTTTTCGCGGCGACGCTCGTAGCAGCCGCAGCTTTCATGCCGCGCGACAGCCGAAAGCATCGCATCGCCGCAGGTGCGGACGTGGAGGAGCATCGCTTGAGCGATCTCCTCGCCTGTGCCAAGCGAATGCCGCTCACCCTAACTCTTGCTTTTGTGGTCTTCCTCGGCGTCGGGCTTCTCCTGGGTGTGATCAAACCGCTCGCGGCCTCGCTTTACGGTCTTTCAGAGACCCAGTTCGGGTTGATTCTGCTGCCCGCAGCCATCGCTATGGCAGTGCTGGGCCTTCCGCTCAGCAGGTTGGCGGACCGAGCCGGCCCGAAGAGGGCCGTTCGGTCCGGCTTGGTGTTTTGCGCTGCAGGCATTTGGTTGGCCGGCATCGGCGCGTGGATTCCGTGGGCGCGGAGCCTCGCGGTCGTCGGCATCGCGGGCGCGCTCGTTGGCGTCGGGTTCTTGCTCGCAATCCCTAGCTGGCAAGCCGCAATAGGCAAAATCGATCCAAAACGGGCGGGGTCTTACCTCGGCGCTGTTATGACCGCCCAAGGAGTTGGCGCGATCGTTGGAGTTCCGCTCGGGGGCGTGCTGTTCGATATCGATCGGTTCCTTCCGATCGTGGCTTGCGCCGCGACGCTTAGCATCTGCGTCGTCTTGTCCACTGTTTCCGTCCCGGAGCCTACCGTCGAGTGAGCGACGTCTCGATCATCGGAGGCGGAGTTATCGGTTGGAGCATCGCATACCACCTCCTGAACCGTGAATCGAAACTGAATGTTGCGGTATTCGAAAGGCAGCGATCTTTCGGAATGGGGTCCACCTCGCTCGCGGCAGGCGGTGTTCGAGCCCAATTCGGAACCACCGTGAACATCGACCTTGCGCTCCAGTCCATTGCTGAATTCGAGCGGTTTCCGAAAGAGATCGGCGCCGACATCGGCTTTCACCAATATGGCTACCTTTTCGTAACTGCAACGTCTGGCGGACTTGAATATCAGGCTCGCGCTGCGGAATTGCAGCGGGAGCGCGGGGTTCCGGTGCGAGAGTTGGGTCCGGCAGACGTGCGAACAGTGGCGCCGTTTCTCGAGTGTTCTGACATCCTCGGGGGTTCATTTTCTCCAACCGACGGCTACCTCGATCCATACGCAGTCTGCCAGGGGTACGAAAAGGCAGCCCGATCGCTCGGCGCGCAGGCGCGCTACGGCGAGGTATTCGCCGAAAGCGAAGGTGGGATAACGGTACTTGCGGCAGGCCATTGGTCGAACAGCGCAGGCAAACGGTTCGGCGTGGAGCTTCCGATCCGTCCCGTTCGGCATAGCCTCGCGATGACAGAACCGGTCGGCGAGCTGTTCCCCGAAGACCTTCCCATGGTCGTTGACCGGGATACCAGTTTCCATTTCCGAAGGGAGGGCGAATGCCTCCTTATCGGCTACGATGACAAAGATGAAACCCCGGGCGATGAGGACGTTCGGCCCGGCTTTGACTTTGGTTTCTTGGAAAGACTCGCGCCCGTAGCGATCCACCGCCTGCCGATTTCTCAGCAGCTTCGGTTCGATTACAAGAAGTGCTGGTCAGGCTATTACGCCGAAACGCCCGACAAGCACGGCATCATCGGGGAAATCGGAGGCATCATCGCAGCGACTGGGTTTGGCGGCCACGGCATCATGCATTCGCCTGCTGTGGGGACAGCGGTTGCGGAAATCATCCTCGACGGAGCATCGCACACGGTAGACGTTCGCTCGCTTCGACCGGAGCGCTTTGAAGAGGACGACCTCGTCGTCGAGGAAATGACGATCTAGTTCCGCAGCTTGAAAGACTTGAAGAAGCGGGCGGAGTCTTCGGATTGTGCGCTCTTATCGCTTAGCACGTAGACTTGGTAAAGCCGGTCCTTAGAAAGCACTATCAGCTCGCGAACCATTCTGCCGGATTCAGTCTTGAAGACGATTGCTCTACCCGGGCATCCGCAGCAAACGACCCGCTCTTCGCTCATGAGTTTGCCGCCCGAATTCCGGACAGCGCCGTCGCGCGCTCCGTCCAGGATGCGATCGATCGCTTCTCGATCGTCATCGAAACGGTCGTGATCGGCATAGGTCACCGCAAACGCTTCGCCTTTCGATTCGGCCAAATAGATCGTGAGCCCGACGATTTCGGAGTTTGCCTCCACCTTTTGTTTCGCCTGCCTTGGCCGCCCAGGCATGTCCACGGAAAACCTGCCTTCAGGGGGCGCAAACGTTCGCCAAGTTTCTGCATAGGCCAGCGCCCACACGGCACAAATTGCTATCCCAAGTAGCGCGATCCGTTTCATTCCTTCTTAGCTTAGACGAACAGGCGGCGAAACAATATCGCGCCCGGGCTAAACTTTGCCCGTGCGACGAGTCGGAATCGATACGGGAGGAACGTATACCGATTTCGTTGTAGAGGATGCCGCCGGCCTGCGAACGTTCAAACTGCCTAGCACGCCCCATCGACCCGAAGAAGCGCTGATCTCCGGCGTCCGACGCATCGGCAGCAGCATTGAAGTTGCACATGGGACGACCGTCGCGACGAACGCGATTTTGGAGCGCAAGCTTGCTAAAACGGCGTTCGTTACAAACGCTGGGTTTCGCGACCTCTTGACGCTCGCGCGCCAAACGCGCCCCGAACTTTACGCCCTCGAGCCACGGCTTCCTCAACCGCCAGTGTCTTCAGAGGACAGCTTCACCGTACCGGGCCGCATCTTGCCAAACGGTTCAATCCTCGATCCTCTCGACGTCTCGAAGCTGCCCGACTTGTCAGCGTACGACGCCGTAGCCGTGTGCCTCCTGTTTTCATTCGCCAACCCCGAGCACGAACTCGCGATCGAACGTGAATTGCTTGCCAGGAGACCCGGCCAATTCATCTCCCTGTCCCACCGCGTTTCACCCGAAATGCGCGAATATGAGCGAGCCACGGCGACGTCCTTCAATGCTGCGATCGGACCAATCATGGCCCGTTATATTGAAGCGATCGACGCGGTCGCGCCGACAAAGATCATGTCGAGCGCCGGCGGGCTGATTTCGACAGAAGACGCTTGCGCGATGCCGATTCGAACGATAACCAGCGGGCCTGCCGCGGGCGTCATCGCCGCATCGGAGCTAGCCCAAAGGCACGGCATTGCGCGGTCGATCTCCTTCGACATGGGCGGAACGAGCACCGACGTTAGCATCGTGGACGGCGGACCCACGTTTACTTCGCTCGCCGAGATCGTCGGCCTGCCGATTCGACAGCGGCGCCTCGACATCCATACCGTGGGTTGCGGAGGCGGCTCCATTGCTTGGCTCGATGCGGCAGGAGCACTGCGCGTGGGTCCGAAAAGCGTTGGCGCGGACCCTGGGCCGGCGTTCTGGGGAATCGGGAGTGAGCTCTCGGTTTCGGACGCAAATTTCGTCCTCGGGCGGCTGCGGTTGGAGAGCCTTGCGGGGAGCGATGCGCGCCAGTTCCGCCCTGAGCGTTCGCTTCAGGCCGCGGCCAAGCTCGCCGATGCACTCGGGCTCGCTGTCGAAAATTCCTGTGAGCGCGTGGTCGAAGCGGCCGAAGCGGGCATGTGCGCGGCAATTAGGAAGGTTTCCTCAAAGCGCGGCTTCGATCCGGCCGACTTCGTTTTGACCGCCTTCGGCGGATCGGGTGGCATCCACGCGTGCGCCGTGGCAAATGCGCTCGGCATCGCCGCGGTCCTGATCCCGCAGTCGGCCGGCGTATTCTCCGCCGTTGGTTTGCTTCGCGCATCCGAGGCGTGGGAAGAATCTCTCTCGGTTATCGGAAGGGATGCCGATTGGCAGAAAACGTATGGACTGCTCGCGGCGAATGCGCGGAGGCATGTGCCGGTTGCGGGGGCCGCTGCAGTTCGCACCGCCGATATGCGATACAAGGGACAGTCGCATGAAATCGAAGTTCTCGCCACAGGAAATCTCGACGATGCCAAAGCGGCCTTCCGTCGAGCCCATTTGGAAAGTTTCGGCGTCGTCTTTGACCAGCGGGCAATCGAGTGGGTCACGGCTCGCGTGCGCGTAGAAACGGCCATGCCTTCAATCGAGCAAACATTTGGCCAACCAACCGAAACGACCGTTAACGATGGCGAGGTCTTTTGGCAGGGATCGCGAATCGCATGTCGGATTTTTGCCGGGACGCCGAACGAAGTTGCCGGAGCCGCGCTGATTCTGCTTGAAGGGTCCACCATCTTCGTTCCTCCGGGCTGGCGCTCGATGCGCCTCGCGGACGGCGCCCTTCGACTGTCGAGGCGGTAGCATCTTGCAAGTGCGCCTCATGGGAATCGAAACGGAATATGGATTGGTCGTGGAGGGAAGGTCGCCCCACACGCAATTTGCCGATTCCGCGGCTCTCGTGGCGCATTGCCAGGAAAATGCCTTCGAGGGATGGGATTATGCTTTCGAATCGCCCAGGGCCGACCTGCGCGGTTTCGTTGCGGAAAAATTGTCAGTGGACCCCGTCGACGCAGCGTTCGATGAGGCGGGCGCTCGCGATGCGGACCGGGCCGACCGAGTCTTAACGAACGGCGCAAGATTCTACAACGACCACGGCCATCCCGAATACGCGACGCCTGAGTGCGCCCGGATTCTGGACCTCGTGGCCCACGACCGTGCAGGAGAAATCGTTGTCTTACGCGCAGCAAAGGCATTTGAGAAGTCCAGCGGGCGGAAAGTCACGGTTTACAAAAACAACACTGACTTTCACGGCGCAAGCTATGGAACGCACGAAAACTACTTAAGTCCCCGAAGAGTAGGCTTCGAGGCGCTTGCAAAAGGCATCCTGCCTCTCTTGATCGTCCGGCAAATTCTTTTTGGGGCAGGGAAGGTGGGAAGCGAAGTTGGGAGGTCGCCCCGGTTTCAGCTGTCACAGCGGGCTGATTTCTTGTCCGAAGTGGCCGGCGTAGACACTCTCTATCGCAGACCGATTTTCAATACGCGCGACGAGCCCCACGCCGACCCGGAAAAATGGACCCGGCTCCACGTGATTTGTGGCGACGCGAATCGCATCGAATGGGCGACGGGGATGAAGGCGGGCGTTTTCGACCTTGCTCTGCGCCTCGTTGAAATGGCCGAAGCGCCAAGTTGGATGATATGCAACCCGGTTAAAGCTTTCGAAAACATCAGTAAAGACGAGCGCTTCGAATGGAAACTTGAATTGGAAAACGGCCATTGGACTACCGGCATCGAAATCCTCGATTCGTATTTGTCCGCTGCGGAACACTTTCTTCGAGGCTCGGATGCGGCCACGGATTGGGTGCTCGCTCAATGGCGTCTTGCCGTCGAGGACCTCCGAATAGACCCAATGCGCCTCGCCAACCGATCCGATTGGGCGGCGAAGCTGGCGATGCTCGAAAAGTTTGCGGAAGACGCCGGCAGGTGGGACTCTGGAACAATGCAGTCCCTCGACCTGGAATATCACAATATCGATCCGGAAGAAAGTTTGTTTGCGGCTCTGGATGAAGGGGGTGAAGTCGTTTCCCTCGTCGACCCAGCGCGAATCGAGGACTCGACCATTGCGCCGCCGGCCGACACGCGCGCGAAGCAGCGCGGGGACCTTGTCTCTTCCGAAAGAGACAAAATCGTGACCATCGGATGGAGACGTGCGCTCTTACGCGAGGGCGATAGAGTTAAGGTCGTGGAATTCCAGCCTGCTTAGCTCTTACCGCTAGTTAGTGAACCCGAAAGCCCCCAGAGGTGAGCCCTTTCCGCAACTACCTCCACAATTTCTCCCGCCTCACAATCCCCGGGAAAATGGATCGTTTTGAAATGCCGCGTCAGCCCTTTCAGCAGCAGCGGGTCTTTTTGCGAAGGCCCTTCCACAAGAACTTCGAACGTCTTTCCAACATCCGCAGCATTGAGCTCGCAAGTAATCGAATTCTGCAAGTCGATCAGCTCCCTCAGCCTCCTGCGCTTCACAGCAAAAGGCACCTGTGGCAACATCGCCGCCGGCGTTCCGGGCCTGGGCGAATACGCGAACATGAACGCCGAATCGAAACGAAGCGTTTCCATTAGGGAAACCGTGTTCCGGAACATTCCTTCCGTTTCGCCCGGAAATCCGACTATCACGTCTGTGGTGATGGCCATCCCGGGGATCGAGCGCAGATTCCTATAAATATCGGTAAAGGAAGCCACATCGTATAGCCGCTTCATTGCGCGCAGCATAATGTCGTCGCCGGACTGGAGGGGAAGATGGCAATGCTCCATGACCTTCGGGCAGTCTCGGTGGGCAGCGATCAGGTCGGCACGAAAATCTCTCGGATACGGCGACGTGTACCGAATTCGCTCGATTCCCGGAATTTCAGCGATCCGCCATAGAAGGCGAGCAAAGGGAACCTTGCCCTCCAAAAGATTTTTGCCGTAAGAATTAACGGTTTGGCCCAGCAGCGTTACTTCCTTGGTGCCTCTTGCGGCCAAGAACTTTATTTCTTCGAGAATTTCCTCTGTCGGGCGGCTTCGCTCGCGCCCGCGCGTGGAGGGCACGATGCAAAAGGCGCAAAACTTGTCGCAGCCGTATTGGATCGGGACAAATGCCTTGAGCTTGGCGGGGGATCTATCCAGAATGCGCTGGGGAACGTCCGTAACGACAGCACCCTTTCTTTCGGGCAGCGCGTCCGCCACCTTGAACTTGCGGCTCCTGCGCGCTTCTCCAATCAGCGCCGGAATCTGCGAAATCTGCCCCGTTCCCACAACGAAGTCGACATGCGGCGCGCGTCTCCGAATCTCGCTGGAACGCAGCTGCGCCATGCATCCGCAAACGCCGATCACCAGCGAGGGGTTTTTCTCTTTTGCGCTGACCAACGCGCCCAGCATGCTGAAAGCCTTGTCCTCGGGCTTTTTGCGAACGCTGCATGTATTCAGAAGCACGACCTCGGCACCCTCTGCCGTCTGCGCCTCCTGCATTCCGAGGCCGCGCAGATACGCCTCCATCTGCTGCGAATCCTCCACGTTCATCTGGCAGCCCCACGTTATTACCTTGTAGCCGCCGGAGACCATCGGCAATATTCTACCGAGCCCGTAACCTGCGGACGTCTCCGGGCGTATATCGTTCGTGCTCAAGAACCTGGAAGTCCCCCTAAAGGCTAAGCTCCTGTTTGCCGCCGCGGCGGTCTACCTTATCTCGCCGATCGACTTCATTCCCGACCTCATACCTGGACTTGGAGAAGTCGACGATGTCCTCATAGTCCCAACTTTGGCCTTCCTCGCTCTAAAAGCGATCTTGATCGCCAACGCCAAAAAGGCAGCGAGCTCGCCACGCCCGCTGCCGAAGTAGAAGTCCTCTCCGCCTGATTCAGCTTCAGATCGCGGAGCCGCAATGGCCGCACTTGTGCGCGCCGATCGGAATGTCCATCAGGCATTGCGGGCAGCTCATCGTGGTAGCCGCGGCCTTCTCCGGTTTTTTCATCCGATTCATTGCCTTGACGACGAAAAATAGGCACAAGGCGACGATGACGAAGCGGATGATCTCATTGATGAACTTACCATAGTTCAGCGTCACAGCGCCGGCGTCCGTTGCCGCTTGAAGCGTGGGATATGGCGGGGGTGGGTTGCCTGCTTTCAAAACCGCGTGCATGTTCGAAAAGTCGATGCCTCCCATCGCGAGGCCGAGCGGGGGCATGAGAACGTCGGCGACGAGGGAAGCGACGATGGCGCCGAAAGCGGTACCGATGATGACGCCGATGGCAAGGTCCACCATGTTGCCCTGCATCGCGAACGCCTTGAATTCCTTAAGCACTGTATTTGCCTCCTTCGGCACGGTATTTGGTCACCTGCCGACCAAGGAACGGTTTACCCGGCAAACGTCCCAAAACGCAAAAAAGAGCGGCCGCTTGCGCAGCCGCCCAATTTCAATGACAAACTTATTTGCGACGTCGAGCGACGAGCGCGAGGATTCCAACGGCTAGAGCTGCAATCGTCGCCGGCTCAGGCACGGTGCTAAGCGACATGTCGTCGTAGAAGACGGACTGCGCGTTGTTGGCGAACAGATCAACCGCGCCGATGTACGCTTGGCCGTTCGCGCCGCCATACCACGGGCCGGAGACTACCTCTTGCCCGTTGTAAGTGCCCGAGTGCGTATTGTTGTCGAGGTCGATGGTGATGACGATCGACGCCCACTCGTCGGTGACGTAGGGAACCAGCGTCTCGGTAACCATATTTCCGGAACCGCCGTTGTTATGAATCATTCCGTCGGTGGAGCTGAAGTGCATCTGGAGGCTCCAGTCCTGCGCTCCGCCGGGATCATAGGTGTTCAAAAGGATGAAGTAAGTATCGCCGGTGAATTTGCCGGGGATGTACATCATCGCGCTGTACGTGGCGATACCGGAGGTATAGCCGTCGTACTCGTGAGTGAGGTCGGAGGCGCCGTTAATGTCCACCGAGTTCGGAGCGCTCATTGCGTGTGCGTCCGAGGTAAATGCGCCTGCATTCGGGTTATTGTCCCAGCCTGCCCAGCCGCCAACCCCGTGGAGGTTGATGCCGGTTTTATAGCTGTCGAAGTTATCGGACCAATCAGCGGATGCGCTGACTGCGAGCACGGCTGCGGCCGCGCCCATCAACAATCGTTTCATGTTGTTCTCTCCTTCTTGCTTCGGGAGGGCGTGGGCCAATCGACCGCAAACCCTTCATCCAAGTTAGTGCAACTATTGAATTATACGCCGACTTCCCGCGGATGACGCTGGTGCCAGTCGGTTTCTTTTTGGAAATCCGAACATGCCTTGTAGCAGGCGCCCTCCTCGAAGGGCGGAGCGATGATCTGGCCGCCCAGAGGCAGCCCGCCTTCGAAGCCGATCGGAAACGCGATCGCGGGCCAGCCGAGCAGGTTCGACGGCCCGTCATCGCCGCCCATGTTGTTGAAACCTTTGCTTAGCGGCTCGTCCGCCCGTGGCGCGCCATGGTAGAAGACCGGCGTGAAAACGCAGTCGCACGAATCCCAGATCGCGTTAGCCTGCAGGGCCTCGTTTCTAAAGCGCATGGCCCACAGGTAGTCGACCGCCCGCACCTCGAGGCCCGCGGCCAGCCCACCGACCTGGTTGACGTCCGCGAGTTCCTTCAGCCTTGGCCCACGGATAAAGTTTTCGTGAGCGCTCGCTCCCTCCGCGTCGACGATAATGCCAACTGCAAGACCGTACGGGAGGTTCGGATACTTGACGCTAACGATTTCGTGGCCCGCCTTCTTGAAAGCGTCCAACGCAGCGTCGTATGCCTTTTCGCAATCCGCCGCCCGATTCTGCGAGAAAGTCTCCGGCAAAACGCCGATTTTCAGCTTTCCGCCCCGTTTCGTGAGCTTTCGGTCCGAACTGCTTGGGTCCTTGTCGTCTTGGCCAGCGATAACTTCCAAAACGGACCAAGCGTCGTCGGCGCTCCGGCAGATCGGCCCAAGCTTGTCCAGGGTCCAACACAAAGCCATGGCGCCGAATCGGGACACTCGTCCATAGGTTGGCCGAAAGCCGGTCGCTCCATTGAAGGCGCTAGGGCATGTTATGCTTCCGCTCGTCTCGCTGCCGATGCTGAAGCCGACGCACCCTAGAGCCGTCGCCGCGCCGGAGCCGCTGCTGCTGCCTCCCGCCCAGCGTGTCTTGTCCCACGCGCAGAGGCATGCTCCGTCCGCACTCGCGGCTGCGATGTCATAGTTGCCTCCGCCGGCGAGTTCGATCATTGCGAGCTTCGCAGCCAAGACCGCCCCAGCGCCGGTAAGCCGCGAGATCACGGTCGCGTCGTAATCGAAGACTTGATCGCTATGCCCGGGAGAGCCCCAACGCGTGGGAATGCCCTTCGTGGAGAGAAGGTCCTTCGCGCCGTAAGGAATGCCGAGCAGCTTCGAGCGGTCGCCCTTCGCCAGGCGATTGTCCGCATCCGCCGCTTGCTTCATTGCCAGATCTTCCGTGAGCTCGGCGATGGCGTGATGCTCTTTGCCGAGGGTCTTCAACAGGTCGAGATACATCTTCGTGAGCTCGACGGAAGAAACTTCCCCCTTGCGGAGCGCGCGGGACAGGTCCGAAATGCTGGAAAAAGGATCGATCATCTGCGCTTCACCGGGACCGCTTGGTAGATCGTGCAAGGCTCGCTATTCTCGGGAAGCTTGTGCCGCCAACGCCTAGCTGCCGCCGAATGCACCGAAGCGATGCCTGCGGTCGCTATTTTCTTCGCTTCGTCAGAAAACGGAGCTGCAAGTTTAGATTCAAGGGCAGCGACCTCGTCCTGGGGCTGCTGCGAAATCTTCGACAAAGCTGCGACGGGCGAAATGGCTGCGGCGCCGATAAGAGCCGCCTTCCCAAGCTCGCGGCGCGAAATACGTTTTTCCACAGAGGCTATTGTTCTACATCCTGCCAGCGAAATTCCTTCCCGCTGCCGCGCTGACAGCCGATCGCACCTCGTGCGAATGGGGCTTTTAGGAACTGCTCGCTGCTGCAGTGGTACCATTCCTTGCGCGCCGAACATGCTCATCCGCTCCACGATCCTGCGTCTCTCCGCAATTGGCTGGGTGGAAAGGTTTATCAGGCGGAGCTGGCTCACTCGCGGCGTCGTCTCCCGTTTTATTGCCGGCGAAACGCTCGACCGGGCCCTTGCCGTTACCGAAGACCTTGCAGCGAAGGGTTTCCGCGTGACGCTAGACATGCTCGGTGAGAACAGTAAGACTTCGCAGGACGCAGACTCGGCAGCGGCCAACTACAAAGAAATGCTCCGCCGGATCGCGGAATCTCCCCATAGCGGAGGGAGTCCAGAGCGAATCAACATCTCCATCA
>DASSBY010000092.1:0-8291 GCA_035698285.1 Fimbriimonadales bacterium
CGCTAACGCTCCACGAAAACGCATGGGGAGACAACAGCGGGACTGGCATTTTCGCCGGCACGAACCTCGTGCCTCAAACCGTCCGCGGCGAACAGACCGATGTCGTCGCCGCGAAGATGCCCGATGGCAGCGTCCTCGCCGTCTGGTCTTCCGAGATCTCCCGCAAAAAGACGCGCCTGTTCGGCCGAGTCTTAAATGCAGCGGGTAAGCCGATCGGAAACGAGTTCCGGATCACAAACGCCATCTCGGGCAGCGAAACGCTTCCGGCAATCGCCGTCGGCGCGGGCAAATCCGTCGTCGCATGGCAGTCTTTCGACAGCAGCGGAAAACCGAACGGCATTTGGGCCGCCGGCGTTGGTTTCGGCAAGCGGCAAATCGCATCACGCCTAACCGACGCCAACGGCTTGGAGCCATCGCTTGCCGCCTCCAAAGACGGCTTCGTCCTAGCTTGGTCGGCGGTAGCTCCCACCGGCCGAACAAGTGTCCGCGCGCAAATGCTCGACACCTCGCTCAAACCGGTCGGAGACCTGGCGATACCGGCGCAGTCCGGCCGGCAAAACGCCGCGGGAGTCGCCGTGGCCGATGACGGCACAATCGCCGTCTGCTGGAACTGTACCGGTGAGTCCGAAAAAGCGGACGTCTATGCGATCCTTTTCGACAAGGCCGACAGACCCAACGTCGAACCGATGAAAATTGCCCAAGGCGCGCTATCTGAATACGCAGGAAAAACCCGCATGGCATGGACGAGCCAAGGCGCCCTCGCCTTCGCATGGTCCCGATCCGGCGAGGATGAGGACGAGCACGAAATCTGCCTAACCATGCTCATCCCCGCAGATCAAGTTTCTGAAGCCACACGCGACAAAATCCGGGAAGCATACGCGGAAGAGCAATCTGAGCACGACGTCGTCGCCAACTCAGGATCGGCCATAACCTTCGCAAAGCAAGCCGGACCGCATATCCCGCCGACCTTCAATCCGAAAGATCGCGAAGACCCCTGGGGCGCTCTCGGCGGAGTCGCGGGCATCGGAGGAGGATTCACCGCCGTGGTCAACACAGGCTGGACACCTCCGGATCCCCACATGGCCGTCGGACCCCACCACATTGGCGTGATGACAAACGGCCAAATAGCCTTCTTCGGTAAAGGCGGACGGCCTCTATTCCACGATGAAATCGAAGACAGCTTCGGGTTTTGGGGCTCCGTCGGCGCGACGAACTTCGTCTTCGATCCCGAGATCATCTACGACCGCTCGGTCGGCCGTTGGATGGCGATGGCCTGCGAGCGAGCCCCGAACGGCTCCTTCTTCCTCCTCGCCGTCTCCGATGACGATGACCCCAGCGGCGATTGGTTCAAATACCGGATCAACGTGACTTCGCTCGGCGGTGGCGGCGATATCGATTCGCCCAACCTGTCGACCGACAGCCAAGCCGTTTACCTCAGCGCCGACTTCTTCACTGGCGGGCAAAAGTACCTCGTCTACATCCTGAGCAAGAAAGACTTAATCGCCGGGGATCCGTCCCCGCTCACGCGCAGTCTTCTCATAACGGGCCAGCAGAGCTTCGGAATGCCGATGACGATAGATGCGGACGCGCCGCAATACCTCATCGAGCACTTCGAATCGAACACAAACACGACCGTCCGCCTCCACGCTATCACGGACCCCCTTGGCACGCCGACGCGAACAACGTTTACGTTGAACGTTCCGGCTTACGGCCGACCGGAGAACCCGCCGCAGCAAGGAACAAGCTCCAGGCCGACGTCGTTCGACTCCCGCTTCTGGTCGTGCGTATATCGCAACGGCTCTCTTTGGGCTACGCACCACATCAACAGCGATCGCGTCCTCGCGCGCTGGTACGAAATCAAGATGAACGGATGGCCCAATGGCGGTACCCCCGAGCTTGTCCAAAGCGGCAATATCGACCCGGGACCGACCGTCAGAACCTTCTTCAGCAGCATAACTGTCGATTCCGTAGGCAACGCCGCCGTTGTGTGCGCGCGCAGTTCACCGACGGAGTTCATCTCGATGTTTAGAGCCGTCCGCCGGGCAGACGACCCGCTCGGAACCATGCCGGATCAAGCCATCGTGCAAGTGGCCACAGGGCCGTACACGGCTGGCCGCTGGGGCGACTACTCCGGCGCTCAGACGGACCCGGCAGACGAGCGTACGTTCTGGGGACATCACGAGTACGCGATCGGAGGAAGCTGGCGAACATGGGTCCAGCCCTTCGCAGCGGCAACCACCACCCAGGAGCAGGCCGTCGAGCAAATCATCCCGATTCAGGCGGGAACCATCACTGGCGGCTTGCCGGAGATCGCTAATCAGGACGGCTCATTCATGACCGTGAATGCGGTATCCAATCCGCTCGACGCATCCTTTGGAAATACGGTCGACTACATTGCCACGGCTTCGGTGGATAATCTGGCGGGCCTCGATATTCGAACCGTCGCCAAGGTCGGCGTCGGCTTCGGCACGGCCGACATTTATCTCCTGAACCGCCAAACGGGGCTTTACGACCGAATCGGAACTGGAGTCCTAAACTCCGCAAACTTCTCGACCTTTACCCTTAGCGCACCGGCTAACGTAAATCGCTACGTCGAACCCTCGACCCACCAAATGAGAATGAGGATGACCTATCGCCTCGGCGCCCAGCCATCCACCTTTAGGCCGCCGATCTTGATCGACGAAATAAAATTCGTGACTCGCTTCTAAAGCGGCCCTCTTGCCATAAACTGGCAGGCGCAAAATTTGATTGCGCCCGCAAAGAAAAAGAGCCGAACCGGACAATCGCCCGGTTCGGCTCGGCGTATTCGGTGACTACCGATAAGCGTTCCAAGCTGCGTCCATCCGCGAGCTCTGTCCGCCCGTGAAAAGATACATGCAAGCGTCGTCCGTGTAGTCCATAAAGTTGGTAATCGGGTCGTTGCCCGGATACCTATTCCCTGTGCATGAGTTGCGTCCCGTTGGGCAGCCGTATGCCGGCGACCGTTCGGCCGGAGTGTCCGACACATAATCATTGTTCTTGGTACATCCGCCCTGGAACGTGTGATAAAGACCGAGCCAGTGGCCCACTTCATGCGTAGCCGTATCGCCAAGGTTATACGGAGCAGCGTTGCCGCCAGGAACGGACGCATAAAGGATCACAACGCCGTCCATCGAAGGGCTGCGCGTGTAGTCCCATGGGAACGTCGACCAGCCGAGAAGACCGCCGCCGCAATTGTTGGTGTAAAGATTAAGCGTGTCTGCTCCGCCGCTGTGAAGGGCGTTTTTCATGTTGCGCTCAGCGGAAGACCCGGGCCCGGCCGTGTACCACGTGCTGTTCGTGGTTCGATCCACGCTGCCGAGCACGAATCGGAACGAAGTGTTATAGCCGCCCGTGTTGCCCCCGTACGCATTGTTCAGGACCGCGATTTGGTCATCGATCATCTGCTGCGTGATGTCGCCATTGCTCACGCCAGTGCCCTTTCGAATTACGTGAAGCTTGACGGTGATCGTAACCACCGTGTCTTGACCCTGGAACCTGGCCAAATCCTGCTCGACCTGCGCCTGAACAGGAAGCGGCGGCATCGGCGTGCCGCATTTGAGCGGAACGACCGGACCCTGCGCGACAACCGTCTGTGGCGGCATGGCAAGCGTAAGCGCGACCCCCGCGCTCGATAGAGCCGCAAACGCGGCGAACATGCTGATATTTGTCTTTCTCATATGCCCTCTCAAGTGTCTCGGCGGAAGCCTCCGCCGGAGTTACGTACTTATACACCTTATCGACGACAAATATCTGCCAACGACCAGAAAATTCTGCGCGAATAGGTCAAAAGGTAGCGGCTCCCAAGTCTAAGCCGAGCAGGAGACTGGCCAGTCTGCCCTCTCAGTAAACCTAATATGGGTACAGGAAAGGGAACCGATGTGTTTGCCTGCACGTGCCTAGGTCCGCCGGTTTCCGCGGCGCCGTTTCGGCGAGAACTCTCAGGTCAGACATCCACAACTTCGAACATTTTCGGAATGTGCGAAGGCCAGTCGAGCTCCTTTTGGAGCCGCTCCTGAAGCGCATGTTGCGCGGGCGGCTCGCCGTGAACGATATAGGTCGCCTTCGGCCGAACCTTGAAGCCCCGCATCCAGTCGAGAATCTCGTCCGAATCGGCGTGCGCCGACAATGCGCCAATAGACCGAATCGCCGCCTTCACCTCGACGGGATGACCCATGATTCGCGCCTCAGGGGCTCCCTCGAGCAGTCGTCGCCCTAAAGTCCCCTCCGCCTGATACCCGACGAAAACCACAATCGTCGTCGGATCGTTGAGCCGCTGCGACAAATGATGCACGATTCGTCCGCCGGTCGCCATCCCGCTGCTGGCGATAATTATTCCCGGCCCGCGAAGGCCGTTAAGCCTTTTCGAATCCTGCACCTTGCGCACAAATTCGATGTGCCTCGGCCGCAGCGGATTATGGTCCTCGCTTTCCAACTCCTCCATTTCCAAATCGTGGTCTTCATGATGCCGTGCGTATATCTGGGTAGCATCCACGGCCATCGGGCTATCCACGAAGATCGGTATTTCCGGCAATTTGCCCGCCATTTGAAGTTCATTCAAGAAAAACAGGATGTCCTGCGTCCTCCCGATCGCAAAAGCAGGAATGAGAATCATGCCGCCCGTCTGCTCGGCTTCGCTAACGATTCCCAAAAGATCAGCTGCGATGTCCGTTTTCGGATGCACCCTGTCGCCATAGGTGCTTTCGATTAGTAGAACGTCCGCAGATTCGACCATATACGGATCGCGCAAAATAGGCGTGTGGAAACGACCCAAATCTCCCGAAAATAAAATGCATCGCCCGTCCGGTAAATAAAATTCGATAAATGCAGACCCCAGAATATGCCCGGCGCGACGATATCTCATGCTGCAGCCCGCTGCCAGCTGGATTGCTTCGTCGAACTTCTGCTCCACGATTTGCTTACAAGCCGTTTTTGCATCATCCTCCGTATAGAGGGGAAGCGCGGGCTTGTGCTTTGAAAATCCCTTCTTATTCGCATACCGAGCATATTCCTCCTGAAGCTGACCGCTGTCCGGAAGGCTGAGCCGCGTAATCGCTGCCGTTCCGGCAGTGCACAGAATCGGCCCCCGATATCCGTCCCGAACCAGCTTCGGAAGATAGCCGATGTGGTCGATATGCGCATGCGTGATCAAGACGAAGTCGATCTCGTTCGCCGGGATCGGAAGCTGCTGCCAGTTCCTTTGCGATAGCTCGTCCGATCCTTGAAAGAGACCGCAGTCGATAAGAAATCGCTTCCCGTCGACGGTGAGCAGGTGCTTTGAACCGGTCACCGTCTCCGCCGCGCCGCAAAACTGCAATGTTGCGTTCACGACGAAAGCTTACCGACTTCTTGCATACTCGACCCATGCCGCTATGCTCCAGGGAAGATTCCGCGCTCGTCGTCGTCGATTTGCAGGATTCGTTTCTCGCGCCCATCTCCGACAAGGAGCGGATACTCAGACGCTCGGCCTTCCTCATCGAAATCGCAGGCCTGCTCGGCGTCCCGATCTTGGCCACGGAGCAGTACGCTAAACGTATGGGAGGCACGACCGAACTGATCGCCGGACTTCTCGGCAGTTCGCCGCAAATCGACAAGATGTGCTTCTCGAGCTGCCGAAGTGACGAGTTTTGGAAAGCTTGGGAGCAGACAGGACGCCGACAGGCAATTCTCGTCGGAATAGAAACGCACATTTGCGTTAACCAAACGGCTCACGATTTTCTATCGCGCGGCTTTGAAGTTTTCGTCTGTGCCGACGCCACCGGCGCGCGCATGGATGGCCACGAGATTGGCATCGAAAGAATTAGAGCCGCCGGCGCAATCATTCCCCACACGGAATCGGTCGCCTATGAATGGCTTGGAACCGCAGCCTCCGACGATTTCAAAAAGGCTTTGGAAATAATAAAACGCTACGCTTAGCGGTCGATTTCACCCAGCACGATATCGATGCTTCCGATAATCGCGACGACATCCGCAATCAGCCGCCCGATGCACATATGCTTGAGAGCCTGCAAATTAATTAGGCTCGGTGGTCGAACGTGCCACCGATAAGGTCGATTCGACCCGTCGCTCACGATATACCATCCTATTTCGCCCTTTGGCCCTTCTATCCCAACATACGATTCGCCGATAGGCGGCCGAAACCCTTCCGTCCAAAGTTTGAAATGATGGATAAGCGATTCCATCGAATTGTCCAGCTCCGCTCGCGGCGGCGGAACAACGCGCCGATCTGAAGTTGTGCATGGGCCCTCCGGCAGGCCGTCGATCGCCTGCTGGCAAATTTTCACCGACTCGCGCATTTCGGCAAGTCGAACTAAAAATCGGTCGTAAACGTCGCCGTTTTGCGTAACAGGAATAGCGAAATCGTACTTTTCGTAGCCCGAATAAGGGTTGCTCTTTCGCAAATCCCATGCAATTCCGGAAGCGCGCGTAATCGGCCCAGACAATCCCAAATTGAGCGCAAGCGCCGCAGACATTTTCCCTACGCCCATCGTCCGCTCTTTCCAAATCGGATTTTCCACCAAGAGCGACTCGACTTCGGCCAGCGCTTTCGGAAATTCGTGGAGGAACTTGCGCAGCTTCGGCTCAAACCCATCGGGCATATCCCCGCGCAGCCCCCCGGGAACGATCCAGCTCGGCATCATGCGAACGCCCGAAAACATCTCGAACATATCGAGTATTTTCTCCCGTTCTTTGAATATCCAGAAAAACGGAGTCATGGCTCCAAGATCTAATGCATGGGTGCCAAGCCAAACGCAATGCGAAGCGATGCGGCTTAGCTCCGTTAGCAAAACCCGAAGGGCTTGTCCCCGCGCCGGAACTTCGATATCCAATAATTGCTCGATTGAGAGCGCATGAGCAAGGTTATTGCTGTTCGCCGCAAGGTAATCCATGCGGTCCGTCATCGTCACGCATTTCAAATACTGCTGGTACTCCGCCTCCTTTTCCATCCCTGTGTGAAGGTAGCCGATAACGCATTCTAGGTTTACGATCGTCTCGCCCTCGAGCTCGAGAATAATCCGCAAAACGCCGTGCGTGCTGGGGTGCTGAGGCCCCATATTCACGACCATCGTATTTTCGCCGGTTCGCTCGAAAACGGTTTCCGTGGAAGGCATAAATGGCTGTTCCATAATTACCTCCCGGAAACGTCCTCCGAACCCGTCTTGCCCTCAAAACTTTCGCCCGCATGCGGCATCGCCAAATCCTCGACTGCCGGCCCTTTGAATCCCTGCGCGAAAACGACTTCTTCGCCGCCAAGGCCGATATTCTTCCTCAGCGGAAATCCCACCCAGTCGTCCGGCAGCAAAAACCTCTTAAGCGAAGGATGATCTTCGAAAACAACCCCGAAAAGGTCCCACACCTCCCGCTCCGAATACTCAGCCCCCGCGTAAACCGGGATGAGCGAAGGGGTCGTTTCCCCGTCCTCGACGCCGACCTTAAGAAAAATGCGCTTGTACCCCTTTAGCGAAAACAAATTGTAAACGACCTCGAACCGCTCCTCCAGATCCCGCGCATGCTCGTATGTGCTGTAGTCCACGCAGGTGCAATCGGAAAAATACTTATATTCGAACCGGTCGTCGTCGCGCAGAAAAAACCCGACCTCCCTTAGAAATTCTTTCTTGAGACAAATAAACGTGTTCGCGCGAAACGTCTTGACCTTCAAAATCGCCTCGGGAAATCGCTCCCGAATCGCGGCAACTTCCGCTCTCTCTCCTTCCGACATTACGCCCACGCATCCACGGAAATCAAGCCACCCTTCCAGGCGCTGCGACCCTCGGCTCGGATACGACTTCCGGCAGCTTCTCCGGATGCAGCGTCGCCGATTCCTCCCATTCCAGGGCGCCCGAGCGAATCACGTAGGCATCGCCCAAAAACCACAAAAACATGTAAACCATGATCGCCCAAAAACTGTAAATCGCCGCCGGATTGCCCGCCTTTACCCATTCGCGATACGTCGCCATCCAACTCCAAAGAAAGACAACCTCGATGTCGAATAGGATGAACAACATCCCCACAAGATAAAACTTAATCGGGAACCGCTCCCGCGCGCTCCCAACCGGCTCCACGCCGCACTCGTAAGGCGAATCCTTATATGGCGTATTTTTTTTCGGCCCCAGGAGCCACGAAAGCGACACCATCGCCCCCGCGATGACGCTCGCCAGAAGCAGAAGCAACAGGATCGGAAGATATCCGCTCATCGTTAAAGTGAGTTTACCATGGGCCTGCCTCGCTACCAGCTATAATTGACAACCGCATGTATCGTGTTCTCGTAGTCG
>DASSBY010000093.1:0-7708 GCA_035698285.1 Fimbriimonadales bacterium
CGGCGTCCCGAGCGCAACTGCGACTGCAAAGACCGCCAGGACCGCAAAGAAGGACTGTTCCGGTCGCCTGCGGAGCAAGGGGACGGCAAGGAGAGCGAAGGGCAGGGTCAACGGTCCGACGTAGAATGCGAGTTCGGCATAGTTTCGGCCAGGCTGCGCGTATCCGAGCCAGTAGCCGGACATTCCCTTCTCGGGACCGGGATCTTGGGGCATTCCGAAAATCCCGGGAACGAACAGGGCGGCAAGATGAGCGGGCTGCAGAGCCTGCTTTTCGTGAGCATCCCACGAATCGGCGCTGGCACTTGCCGCGCGGTGTCCCCTAAGCGCCATTCTGATGCTCGGCGCAAGCTGCGGAGCGGCGAGCATCGACCCTAACAGGACCGCTGCCGCCCCCGCCAAGAGTTTGGTTCCCGCGCCGTTTCGCGACCATGCGCAAAGCCATATGCCATACATCGCCGTTGCAAGCATCCCGTACAAAGCAATCTGCAAGTGCCCGGCGAGCAGCATCAGCCCGACGAAGACGCTCGAGATGGCCACGTTGCGCGCCGACGGAGCGCGGCAGACACGAAGTACCGCCCAAAGGCACCAGGGAATCCATGCAGCAGTCATCCCAACGCTAGGGAGCTGAATCCACGCGACGGTAAACGCACAAAGCTCGAATGCCGTGCCTGCCAAAAGACCGCCAAGAATGCTCGCCCCTAGGGTGCGTGTCAATACATAAATTCCCAGCCCGCCAATAAACACATGGAGCCAAGCCGAGAACGAAAGAAGCGACTCTGCATCGAAGGGCCAAAGCCAATGCAGCGGATACATCGGCGCGCTTTGCGAATTCGCGAGGAAGGGAGCCCCGCCGAAAGAATACGGATTCCAGAGCGGGACATAACCTGCGCGCATGGAATCGACCATGTAGATGCGCCAAGGCAAGAACTGGAGCGCGCCGTCGATTTGTAGGACATCCCAGGCCGTTCCAGGCTTCGGGCCGTTCCAGGGAGGAAGCTGATGGATCTGGTCCACCGGAGCGGGCACCTTCCCTTCAAAAAGAAAAGCTCCGGTCGGAATTGCGGCTACGACGGCTAGCGCCGCCGCCGCCACAATTCCCTTTAGAGACATGCCCTTAGTTTATCCGTCGGGCCGCAACTCAGCTATTTACGGATGGCGGCCCTGCCGGGCTCGTTCTTGAAGGTGAACGGTTTGCCAAGCATGGCCTTCCACTTCGTCTTTTGGGCGGCCGAGAGCACCCCCAGCATCTTGTTCTTGGTGGCGTCGAGAGTTGCGCGGTTGAAGTTGGGACGCTGTCCGTTCGTCGGTGGTTTGAAAGCCGCCTTTTGAATGGCCCCGATCTTCGTCTTCTGCGCAGCAGTCAGGCCAAGCTGCTTGGCGACGCTCGGCTCAAGCAAAGCAAACGCGCCCGAGCGCTGAAGTCTAAGCTGGGCAAGCCGTTGCTTTTGCGCCGACGAAAGAAGCTTATCGATGCTGACTTGGGCCTTTTGCATTTCGGCGCCCATAGCTTTGGGATCCGGACGCTTGCCGTTCTTGGGCTGCATTTTGGCCATCATATTGCTTCGCAACTTGGCGAGCGTTGCCTTTTGCGCCGCGGTCAGCTTCAGCTCAGTCTGAACTTCGGGACGGTAGACGAGCCCCATCCCCATCATCTGGCCGCCGCCCATTCGCATTCGGCCGCCTTGGGGACGATTTCCTTGTCGCGCGGGAGCGCTCCCCTGAGCCAGCGCGAGCGAGACTGCAGCCGCAAACGCGATTACGGCGATTAGATTTCTTTTCATACGTTCTCCTTTCGGGGGTTGCCCCCAGAGTATACGATGAACCCTGGGGTCTGCGTGCCCGCGAGCCTAGCGCAAGGTATTCTCTAGGCAGAACTCGATGACGACCGCGACCCAGATGCAAATTGAATCGAAGGAAATAAACCCTTGCACCGTCGAACTGACAATCAAATGCTCGCCCGAGCAAGTTCGCAGCGGTTACGACAAGGCGTTTCGCCGGGCTTCGAAGAGAGTTAAAGTGCCGGGCTTCCGCCCGGGATCGGCGCCGAAAGCCGTTCTAAAGAACTACGTGGATATGGGGGATGTTAACCGGCTCGCAGCTGAGAACATAGTTCGCGATGCCTACGAGTCGGCCATCCAAGAACAGGGGTTGAAGCCGGTTGGCCGCCCGAGCATTTCGCTCGAAAAGCTCGACGAAGATTCGGAAAGCTGCGAATTCACGGCGAAGGTTCCCTTGGAGGCCAAAGTTGAACTAGGGCAATACGTGGGGCTTGAAGCCGACCAGCCGGACGCGGCAGTTACTGACGAAGAGGTTGCTAGCCAGATACAAAGCCTGCGGGAGCGTAAAGCCACACGCAAGAGCATCGAGCATCGGGGCGCACAGATTGGCGATTTCGCCGTCGTGGGAATCGTCCCCGAAGGCGAAGAGACGGGACGAAATTTCATGACCGTCGTCGGGCAAACATTCCCCCAGCTCGATCAAACTCTAACGGGCATGGCGCCGGAAGATGCGAAGGCGGTGGACCTAACATTTCCAGAAGAGTTCCAAGAAAAGGATTGGGCCGGCAAGCCGCTCAAGGTGCAGGTAACGCTCCGCTCGCTATCTGCGCCCGAGCTGCCCGAATTGTCCGAAGACTTTGCGAAATCGTACAATGCAGCGTCCGTCGAAGACCTGGAGGCGAAAATTCGGACCGAAATGGCGCGCGCCAAATCGAATTGGGTCCAAGATTATGTCAATGAGCAGCTTCTGGACGCGCTTATGAAGAGTTCGACCATTCACGTCGCGGACACGCTGTGGGAGGACATTGCCGAGCGCCGCGTTAACGAGATCGTGGAAGAAGCCGCAAAGGCCGGCAAAACCATCGACGATGTTGCGACTGAGGCCAATATGACGCCCGACCAAATAAAGGAGCGTTTTCGGAATGAAGCTCAGGTCCAGGTTAAGCGCGCCGTGGCAATCCGAGAGATATTCGTGAAAGAGGACATGAAATTATCTCAAGAAGATATCGGCGCTCAAGTCGCGGAAATCGCTCGCGAAAACGACATGACCCCACAGGCAGCTCTCCAGGCTATGAAGAAAGCTGGTAGTCTCGGCGAACTAGAATTTCGAGCAATGTTTCAAAAAGTTATGGCATTCCTTACAGAGAAAGCGCACCTCAGCAAGCTTCCCGCCGGCGGAGCGCAATAATGGGCGTACCCTGGGTTATCGAGCAGACCGCACGAGGAGAACGCTCCTACGATCTTTATTCCAGACTTCTTAAAGACCGCATCATTTTTCTCGGCACGCCGGTCGATGACTATTTTGCGAATCTCATCGTCGCGCAAATTCTTTATCTTGAAAAAGAAGACCCGGATAAGGACATCGAGCTTTACATTAATTCTCCCGGCGGCTCGGTTAGCGCTGGCCTCGCTATTTACGACGCGATGCAGCACGTGCGATGCGATTTAGCCACGACGTGCGTCGGGCAGGCCGCGAGCATGGCCGCCGTGCTTCTCGCTGGAGGCGCCGCCGGCAAGCGCTACTGTCTTGAGCACGCGCGGATTATGATCCACCAGGTTAGCGCAGGTTTTCAAGGAACGGCGGCGGACATTTACGTTCAAGCCGAAGAAATCTTCCGAATAAAGAAAATCATCAATGAGGTGCTCTCGCGCCATACAAACCAGCCGATTGAAAGACTTGAAAAGGACACCGATCGGGATTATTGGATGAGCGGCGAGCAGGCAAAGGAATACGGCATCGTCGACGAAGTCCTCCTCAAAGGCAGGCCGATGGAGGCCGCAAAGAAGTAAATGGAGTCCCGCGATCGATGCGCCCTTTGCGGAAAGACCAAATCGCAGGTCAAGCGACTAATCGTAGGGCTTTACGGCGGCGTCTGCCAGGAATGCGTCGAACTATGCGGCGATATTCTTAAGTCCGGCCCGGCCGAGACGACAGTTCAGCGAACCGTAACGCGCGGTCCGCGCGAGAAGATACCCAAGCCGAAGGAAATCGTTTCCTACCTCGATCAATATGTGATCGGGCAGGAGCCCGCCAAGCGCGCGCTTAGCGTCGCCGTTTACAACCACTACAAGCGCATTCAAAATGAAATTACCGACGACGTCGATCTGCAAAAAAGCAACATCCTACTGATTGGGCCGACGGGGTCTGGCAAGACGCTGCTCGCCCAAACGCTTGCGCGCATTTTGCACGTTCCCTTCGCCATCGCGGACGCAACCAGCCTGACGGAGGCCGGCTACGTCGGCGAAGATGTCGAAAACATCCTATTGAAACTTTACCAGGCGGCGGATTCGGGCGACTTTGGCAAAAATCCCGCCCAAGCCGCCCAGCGCGGCATCATATACGTAGACGAAATTGACAAGATCTCGCGGAAAACCGACAATCCGAGCATAACGCGCGACGTTAGCGGCGAAGGCGTTCAGCAGGCTTTGCTGAAAATCTTGGAAGGCACCGTGGCTAACGTACCGCCCGGCGGTGGACGAAAGCATCCTCACCAGGAGTATCTTCAGATCGATACCAGCAATATTCTCTTTATTTGCGGCGGCGCTTTCGAAGGGCTGGAAGAAATAATTCTTCGCCGCCAAAAAGAAAACGTGATGGGCTTCCGAACGACGCCGCGGTCGAAAAAGGAACGGTCGAAGGAAGTGCTCCGCGACGTATTACCCGAAGATTTGCTTAAATTCGGCCTTATCCCCGAGTTCATCGGCCGACTGCCGGTGATCGCCACACTCGATGCTCTCGACGAAGACGCCCTTATCAAGATTCTCTCCGAGCCGCGAAATTCGCTCATCAAACAGTTCAAGAAACTTATGGCAATGGACAACGTTGGTCTCGAATTTGAAGAAGGAGCGCTCGCGGAAATCGCGCGTGAGGCGCTCAAGCGCGGCACGGGGGCGCGAGCTTTGCGGGCCATTATCGAAAATTTAATGCTGGACGTAATGTTCGAGGTCCCCAGCGATGGCAAGGTTGCCCGAGTCATCATTCCCGAGACTATCCTTTCAAAGAAGACACCGCCTGTGCTCGTGCCGACTGAAGACGAACAGGCTAGCTGACACCTTGCGATGAGGCCGGTTTTTCTATTTGCGTCCTTATTGATTATGGCTCTCGGATGCAAAGGCACCAACGAGCACAAAGAGGCCTATGCTAAGGCCGTCGAACGGATGAAAGCCTTGGGACTTGTCACGAGCGAGTCTGATGCGATCGCCCAATACAAAGGGGGGTCGACATCTCACTATTACCGCTTTTCAAATGCCGATTATAAACTGGCAATCAAGATTCGCGAATACCGGCGCGGCGGCGACAGGGCAAAAATGGCGGCGTATCTCAAGGAATTTTCTGCTGCTGGGGATTTGGAGATGGCCGCCGTGAAAGGCAGCATTCCCGCCAAGGTCGATCTCGAAAAATTCGGCATGGTCTCTACATATCAGTCGATGAGCCTTGCCGGAAATTTCTTCAGGGCGCGGGCAGTATACAGAGCAGAGGCAGGCGATATCAACGACGCGATCGAGGACGTGCTTCGCATTGTCCAAATCGACGAGCAAATTTCAGTTGCCATCGATCCTTTTGTGGCGAGCATATCATGCGGTTTGGCGAACGACGTCGCGTCTGCAGCGGCGGACGTAGCTGCTTTTTGCACGGGCAATCCCACGAAGCTAGGCTCGCTTCAAAGAGCTGTGGCTGAAATTCCGCCGCCAAACTTTCGCCCTACCCTCGGCTACTGCATCGTTTACCAGAAGGGAATTTGCGACGACCTGCGGTCGGGCAAGCTTGACCTGGATGCGCTTGGCGCCACCGGCGCAAGCACGATTTCTTCGGCCGACATCGACCTCGCCGAAGCAAACGCGGCCAAAATGACCGCCGACGTTGCCGAGGCTTTCCCCGATCTAGAAAAGATATCGGCGATACATTCTCCAGAACCCGATGGGGCAGCCAGTGTGCTCACCGGCTACATTTTTGAAGGTGTGAGCCACCTGGCCGGCCTCCAGGTCGAAAAGGGAGCCCGACAGGAAATGGCCCTTCTTGGGCTCGACGCTTTGATAAAGAGATCAAAAACACACCAGTGGGACCTTTCCGCAATAACCATATCCATCGACGGTTTCTCCCGCAGCGGCCCCTATCGTGCTGTCGCTACGGAAAACTCACTAAAGATTTACTCCGTTGGCATGAACGGCAAGGATGACAGCGGTAGGTCGGACGACGTGATCGGGTTCGATTATAAGGATCGCTAACGCTTCGCAACGACCGTTTCGACGTCGCTCCATGCCGGGCGTTGCCCGGCGGGGAGGACCGTCTGATGCCGGACCGCGTCAAGGCTCGCCTGCATTTTGCTCGTAAAAGTTGTTGGATAAAGTCCCATCCAAAAAACGAAAACAAGCAATGCCCAGCAAAGCCCTTGCTCCCATGGCTTGATATCGCGCAATCTCTTTAGGGACGGCTTTTCGAGCGGGCCGTAGAAAACTTTTTGGTACATCCACAACAGGTACACCGCCGCTAGAACAACGCCAGATCCTGCCAATACCGGCATCCACATCGGAACGCTGCCGTCGAACCCCGCTTCGAAAGCCCCGAGCATCGACAAGAATTCGCCGATAAACCCGTTCATGCTCGGAAGTCCGACCGAAGAAAGCATTACGATCAGAAAAAGCATCGCAAACATTGGCATTTGCCGCTTTAGACCGCCATAATCCGCAAAAAGCCGCGTGTGGGTGCGCTCGTAAATCATTCCGACCATAAGGAACAGCGCGCCGGTGCTGATGCCGTGATTGATAGACTGCAACACCGCCCCCGTGAGACCGTTGTGGTTGAGCGCAAAAACGCCCAACATGATAAATCCGAGGTGAGAGACGGAAGAGTAAGCGACCAGACGCTTCCAGTCAGGCTGCACCGCCGCCATGATCGCGCCGTAAATAATCCCGACGACGGCGAGGCCCATCATAAACGGAGCCGCCTGGACGGCTGATTCCGGGAAAAGCGGCAGGCAGAAGCGCAAAAACCCGTAAACGCCCATCTTCAACATTACTGCGGCTAAGATGATCGAGCCGGCCGTAGGCGCCTCGGTGTGCGCATCGGGCAGCCACGTATGCACGGGAAACATCGGCACTTTCACGGCAAAAGCGAGGGCAAAGGCGGCAAACAGCCACATCTGCAGCGGACCGGTAACAAGCTGCCCGTTCGCGGCGAGCTTCTGCAGATAGATAAGATCGAACGTTCCAGTAATCGAGTGTAGATAAATAATGGCCACGAGCATGAAGATCGAGCCGAGGAACGTGTATAAGAAAAACTTGATGGACGAATACGCGCGATTGTTCCCACCCCAAATGGCGATAAGAAAGTACATCGGCACTAGGGTCGCTTCGAAAAAGACGTAGAATAAAACCAGGTCCAGAGCGCAAAAAACGCCGATCATGGCGCCCTCTAGAATGAGGAGCCAAATCATGAACTCCTTCGCTCGCTCCTTCACATAAAAGCTAAACCAAACTGCGATAATAGTAATAAAAGTTGTGAGTAAGATCAGCCACAAGCTAATCCCGTCGATCCCCAGTTTATAACTGATACCCAGCGATGGCATCCACGAAAGATTCTCCACGAATTGAAAATGAAATGTCCCACCATTGAAGCCGCTGTACATTACAAGCGAGACGATAAACGTGGCGATCGATATGAGCAGCGCGCCATACCGGTGGGCGCCAAGCGCCATTCGGGGGACGCAGCA
>DASSBY010000094.1:0-13943 GCA_035698285.1 Fimbriimonadales bacterium
CACTTCGGTCTTGTCATTTACGGGCGGATGGGCGTAGCGCCGGTGATCGAAATTCCCGCTCCCGAAAGCGTCTTTGAAAAGAGACTTGCAGAGGTAAAAATCTTCGTTGCTCGGCCGCCCGCTCGAAAGAACTGCGACAGATTCGCCGCCATCCCTGAACTTTTCGATAATTTGGCCGTAAGCTTCGGCCCATCCCCCCTCGATGAGTTGCTCTCCCGAACGCAGCAGTACTTTCGAAAGCCGGTCCGAAGAGTTTAAGTATTCATGCCCAAACTTGCCCCTATCGCAGGTCCATTCTTCGTTAACCGCTTCATTCGTGCGCCCGCTGATCCGAACCATTTGATCGACGCGGTAGTCGAACCACGTGCTGCATCCGTTCGAGCATTCGGTACAAATCGCCGGCTTCGTCTCCAAGTCCCACGGCCGCGCCCGGAATCGGTACGAAGAGCTCGTTAGAGCGCCGACCGGACAGATTTCAATCACATTGCCGCTGAATTTGCTGTCGAAGTCGGTCAATTCAAACGTTCTCGGCTGCATCTGCGCGCCCCGGAAAAGGAAGGCCAGTTGCGCGTCTCCCGAAATCTCTTCCGTAAAGCGCACGCACCGCCCGCATTGGATGCATCGTTCGAGGTCGAGAGTTATGTATTTGCTGAGCGGAAAGGCCTTGGGCAGGTGCCGCTTAACCTCCACATACCGCGATGTGGAGGGGCCGTAAAAAAGCGTGTTGTTTTGCAGGGGGCATTCGCCACCGCGGTCGCAAATGGGGCAGTCGAGGGGATGGTTGATGAGGAGGAATTCGAGAATTCCCTTGCGGTCCTTATGGATGCTCTCCGTCTCCGTCAGGATGACCATGTTTTTATCCGCGCCAAGCGTGCATCCCGTTTGAGGCTTTGGCATCATCTTGACCGTCCCGTCTGGCTGCTTGAACCCGACCTGGCTGAGGCACATTCGGCACATGCCGACCGGTTTCATGCGCGAGTGGTAGCAAAAGATGGGTATTTCGAGGCCGAGCCGCTTAACGGATTCGACGATGAGCTCGCCCTTTGGCACGTCGACGTCGACGCCGTTGATGGTGATGGTGACAAGTTCCGACATGTTTGAGCCGCAGTAGGTTCTACCCCAAGAAGCGGCTGCCACCAATTTCGGAGCCCGTGGAGCAATGGCTTTGCGGCAAATGCGTCCTCAAAACCATTCGCAGGCGTTGACTCTTGGGATATACTCCGCGCATCGGGATAGGTCTTAAGACCTAATGGCTTATTGAGAACATGGATCAAAAGGCGGAAACGGGGACATCGCCGGCGGAAGGGCTTTCCAGTCCAACGCTGCGCTTTGCCCAATACCTTCGCTCTTCCGAAGCCAATCTCGATGAAGACCCGAAGCTGCTGGCGGCGCGCTTCGACCTGCCTGAGGAGCTTGTTCGGGAATCTTTGGCCTTCGTCGGCAGGCATCCCGACAGGGTAGGCGGCGGCCACTCGATTATGCGGCGGCCAGGTCGTATTCTTGGCGCAGCATTCGCATTGATGGAGGGGCGGCCTGTCGCTTCTGCAGCAATCGCCTCGGCCCTGTTCTATGGACTTTTCCTCTACCTAAGATCGATGCCGGCCCCCGGAGGCGAGATTCTCAGTTCGCTCAGTTTGCTCGTCGGCCTCACTTTGGTCATGGCCATCAATTTCCTTCGCGGACAGTTGCGCTACTCGGTGCTTATAGCCTGCACTTCTGTGGTCGTCGGGCTCGGCGCCCTTTACCTTTCTCACGTTCTGCGCGGACTGCAAGAGCTGGACCTGCCACTGATTTCCTATAACATAAACAGGGCGGGCTCGGCAGCGCTGCTTCTCGCGACGTTCGGCGGAGTTATGGCCGTTCTCGGCGCTTTCTTCAAGATAACCCGCTCGGCGATTGCGGAGCGAAGGCTGAACCGGCTGCAGCTTTTGCAGCGGGTTTTCGTCCTGCGCGAGCGACTTGCAACGCCGATGGCCGAGGCTTCGAAGGAAATGCGCATTAGGTCGCAGCTGCGCTGGATCCGAGAACGTTGGCTCCTTGTAGCAACCGGCGGCGGAGTCGCCGTTGCCTTTCTGACCGTTTTCCAATTGGAGATTCTCGGCGCCAGCTATCCATACATCAGCTTCGTTCGCCAATTGACCTTCATACTCGCGCTCGTCGCCCTAATCGGCATCTACCCGCTGGTCGGTTTCGCTGTAGGCTCCTGGTGGAAGGGGCTGCTCGCAGCTCTGGCCATGGATGCCATCTCCGGCATCGCATGGATTTTGCCGCTGCCCGGACTCGGCATAGATAACTTCCTCCAAGTCCTCGGGAGATCGCCCTTGGGCCTCCTCAATATCCCGTTGCTAGCCCTCATGGCCGCCGTCGGAGGAATGGGAGCGTCGGTCGAGGAAAAATCGAGTCATCGCAGGCGCGTCGAGGACGCCGATCAATCCGCCATGCTTACCGAACTCATTCGGCTTCAACAGATGCTAAGAACCGGCTCTGCGGAGGCTTGCGTGGCCGTTATCGACTGCGTGCAGAGCACTCGCATGAAACAGGATGCGGACGCTCTCGCCGTGGAGATTTCATTCAGGGAGTTTCACGAGTTTGTCGACCGCGAGGTCGCGCGGCACAACGGAAGAATCCACGCGGCGACGGGCGACGGCGTAGTCGCAGAATTTCCTGTGGCCGCCGAGGCTTTCGCCGCGGCCAGGCAGATACAAACCCTAGTGCCGCAGTTCAATAAGACGGCGAACCGTCTGGCCCTGCCCTTCCGAGTTCGCATCGGCATCCACCGCGCCGAGGTCGAGGGCAGCCTCGAAAACGTCATGTTCGCGCGGGTTATCGACATCGCGGCGCATGCCGAAAAGCGCGCGCCGGCGGGGGGAATCGTTGTGACCGGCGCGGTTAGGGATCTGCTGCCCCAGGAGCTGTTCGGTCGGCTGGCCGACGATGTGGACGGCATTTCGGCCTACATAGCGATGCATCCGACTGGCGATTAGGGCCGGTACAATCGTAGTCCATGCTTCTCGGCTCAAAAATTGCGGTGATTGGAGCCGGGAGCCTCCGCGCCGGTGCGCCCGTTTTTGCAAGCCTCGCGAACCTGCCGCTCGCGCCGGAGACACGCCTTGTACTGTGCGACGAATTCCTCGAGGCGCTCGACTTGTTCGACCGCCTGGCCCGCGTTTTTGCCGCAGCTACAGAACTCGAAATATCCGTCTCTGCCATATCCGATATCGCCGAGGCGATCTCCGGCGCCAGCGCAGTTATTCTTTGCTTTGGATTGGGGAAGCGCGAACAGAGGGCGGAGGAATGGCTCGGCCGAGGCGCGCTGCCGCGTGAAACCGAGCTTGCGCGCGCGGTATTGCTAAACGGCGCCTTTTCTGCCGTAGCCGACGCGTTGTTTGAATCCGTTGCGAAGCCGGTTATCGTCAACCTGGTCGAACCCGTCGAGCTTTCCGGGCAGCTCCTTGTCGATGAGGCAATCCACTTGGATTGGCCCGCGCCCCTCTCTGCGTCGGAAAAAGTCGCTGCCGCGCATCAAGCCCTGAGGTGGATACGCGCGGACGAGCCTCCCTTCCAATTTCTTCGCGAGCATAAGGAAAGTCCGCTCGTAACCGCTCTCCTCGACGCCAAGCCTCCGCCCGAAAATCGCTTCGATCCACACGCCGTGGCAGGTTGGCTGGCGGAACTGGAAAAACTCTGTCCCGGAACATCGCCGGATTCGCTGCTCTCGAGCTAAGTCATGATCCGAATATAGTCGGACCAGCTGCGACAGAGCTTAACGCACAGGAAGAGCGAGACGATGCACACGGCCAGTGTAAAAACCGCCGTGAATCGAGCCAGCTTAAGAGCCGCCTCGGCTGCGGCCACTTCAGGAACGTCGTGGACCATGCGCCGGGCGATTCGATGGAGGAAGAGCATCTCAAGCAGCGCGATGAAGCCCACCGTGGCGATGGTGAGTGAAAGCTGGAAGCCATACGTAACGGCAGTATCGACGGTGAAAAACACGTCTCGCTGGTAGAGGTTTAATGTAATTGGGACGTAAATCGCCCAAGCTGCGCCGAGGAGATTGAAGATGGTGAGCAGCCACCCGAACACAAACCAGCGGCTTCCGCTGCGCTTGCCGTCGTCCGCGTTCGTGCTAATCCTGGATCTTTCCGAAGATGAGTGTGACATTGTGTCCGCCAAAGCCAAAAGAATTCTTCATTGCAAAATCGATGTTCGTCTTGCGCGCCTGGTTCGGGATGTAGTCGAGGTCGCAATCCGGATCTGGCGTTTCATAGTTTATCGTAGGCGGAAGGATGCCGGTTTCGAGCGCCTTAATGCAAACAATGCTTTCGATCGCTCCCGCGGCGCCAAGAGTGTGCCCTATCATCGACTTCGTGCTGCTGACCGGTACCGTTTTGGCATTTGTTCCGAAGGCCTTCTTGATCGCCGCCGTCTCGATGCGATCGCCCGGCGGCGTGCTCGTGCCGTGGGCGTTGATGTATCCAATCTGCTCGGGAGATAGGCCGGCGTACTTTAGCGCTAGCGTCATCGACCGCCTCGCGCCGTCCCCTTCCGGCTCCGGAAGCGTGATGTGGAAGGCGTCCGCAGACATCGCATAGCTGATGATTTCCGCGTAAATTCTCGCTCCTCTCGCGAGGGCGCTATCCAAACTCTCCAAGACGAGAATCCCGGCGCCCTCTCCCATGACAAAGCCGTCGCGATTGAGGTCGAATGGCCGGCTCGCCCTTTCAGGTTCATCGTTTCTCGTGCTAAGCGCACGAGCGGCGCAGAATCCCGCGAGCCCTATTTCTGTTATCGGCGCTTCGGCGCCTCCGGCGATCATGACGTCCGCCTCGCCGCGCCGGATTACGTGGGAGGCGTCGCCAATAGCGTTCGCTCCTGTGCTACAAGCCGTAACCACGCAGCTATTCGGCCCCTTGAGCCCATGCCGTATCGAGACGTAGCCGCTCGCCATGTCGGGGATCATGTAGGGGACCAGGAATGGAGAAACCCTCCCGGGGCCGCCATCAATCTGCCGCCTATGCTGCTCTCCGAGGACATCGAGCCCGCCTATGCCGGAGCCAATAAGCACGCCGGCGCGCTCGCGGTCTACAGTATCTAGCCGCAGACCCGAGTCCGCAATCGCCATGTCCGTCGCCGCTACAGTGAACTGCAGAAATCGGGAAAGCCGCCGCGAATCTTTCCGATCGATCCAAGTATCGGGGTCGAAGTCCTTGACTTCCCCGGCGATTCTTGCGCTGAATTCGGAGGCGTCTAGCGCTGTAATTTGGCTTACGCCGCTCTTGCCGGCGATCGCATTTCCCCAAAAATCATCGACGCTGTTGCCGAGCGGAGTTATCGCGCCGATCCCGGTAACCACGACTCTTGGAGAGGCTGCGCCGAGCCGTTCGGTGTTTTGGGCTACGCTGACTTCTCCTCGAGCTTCTTCTTGATGTAGTCGACGGCGGCGCCGACGGTCTTGATTTGCTCGACGTCTTCGTCGGGGATCTCGATGTCGAAAGCGTCTTCGAAGCCCATGACCAACTGGACCACGTCGAGCGAGTCTGCGCCAAAGTCCTCGGTGAACGAAGATTCGAGCGTGATCTCGTCTTCTTTGCGGTCCATCTCCTCGACGATAACTTTCTTGACCTTCTCTAAAACAGTTGCTTCATCCATTGTCACAATTTCTCTCTTTTTGATTTAGTCACAGCGTTAGGCCGCCATCGACGGTCAAAACTTGACCCGTAATGTACGACGCGCCCTCTCCAGCAAGGAAAACGGCGGCTGCCGCTATATCCTCGACGGTTCCGAGCCTACCTGACGGAGCACTATTATGGACATGTTCACGCCTTTCTAATGGCAACTCCGACGTCATGTCCGTCTCGATAAAGCCCGGCGCGATAGCGTTGCACGTTATTCCGCGCGATCCGAACTCCTTCGCCACCGCTTTCGTGAATCCGATTAGTCCTGCTTTGCTTGCCGCATAATTGGCTTGCCCCGCCTGCCCTGAAAGGCCCACGATGCTCGAAATGTTGATAATTCTTCCCCATCGAGCCTTCATCATCGGCTTGGCGGCAGCCTTGACGATATTGAATGGCCCGGTAAGGTTAACCGCGATCACCTCGTCCCATTCCTGCTGGGTCATCCTCAGGAGCAATTGATCCCGCGCGATGCCTGCATTGTTGACGGCGATATGCAGCCCACCCAGTCGCTCGACTACTTGGGATACGGCCTCCTGTGCTTGGTCAGCTTCCGCCACGTTGCAAACCACCCCGATCGCGCCGTTTCCCGCTTGCGCCGCTGTGGCTTCACCGCCCGCGCTGCTGGCAAGGCAAGCCACCTTCGCCCCTTCCTTCGCAAGGGCCAAGGCAATCCCTTTGCCGATTCCGCGGCTCGCTCCCGTCACGAGAGCCACCCTTCCCTCTAAGTTCAATCCTTCGTCTCCCGGGAATCGAAATTCCAGCCGGACGCTTCGGGCGCAATTCGCTTGAGCAGGCCGGTCAAAACGTCGCCGGGCCCAAATTCTACGAACTCCTCAGTTCCCATCGTGAGCATCGTCCGAACGGATTCGGTCCAGCGCACAGGCGAAACTAGCTGCCGAATGAGCAGTTCGGGCCAGTCCGACTCCGGCTGCGCTGTAACATTGCTGACGACCGGCAACGAGCCGGCAGAAAAATCTACGGTAGCGACCGCATCCCTCATCCTCTCTGCGGCATCCGCCATCAACGGGCTGTGGAAGGCGCCGCTAACGTTGAGCGGCAAACAACGCTTTGCTCCGGCAGTTTTGAGCGCTTCCGCAGCCTGTTTAACGGCCTCAGCATCTCCAGAGATAACGACCTGCCCAGGGCAGTTGTCATTTGCGACTACTGCGACGCCGTCGCTCGGCAATGACCGGGAGATCGTCTCCGCGTTCAGACCCAAAACCGCAGCCATGGCCCCCGGACGAGTCCTGCCCGCCTCAGCCATGAGTTCCCCGCGGCGTGCGACTAGCTTCGCTCCGTCGGTCACGGAAAAAACGCCGGCACAAGCCAACGCTGCGTATTCCCCAACGCTATGTCCGGCCATTACGACGACCCCCGGCTGGGGCGAAGATTGGTAGGAGGCGACGGAGGCCGTGAATAACGCGATCTGCGCATTCTCCGTTCGGCGAAGCGTCTCCTCGTCCGAATCGAAGCAAAGAGCGGCGACATCTTTGCCGGTCGCCGCTGAGACCGAATCAAAAACGGTTCGTCCCGCAGGCGTCTCAAAAGCTTCTTTGCCCATCCCGGGTCGCTGGGACCCTTGACCTGGAAACACTGCGGCGCGCTTTGACACGGACCGATTCTACTTAAATTAGAAGCCGGCGTCCACGAATGGCGCGCCGGCTTGGAGGTTGGGGTGAGGAGGTGGCGCTAGGGGGTAGCGCCGGCGACTTCGAAAAGTCACCGCCGCCAACCGCTTAGTCGAAACACATCTCCTGTGTCCTCAACAACCAATACCATACCCCTACTAATGCTCCGCGTCAAGGACATTGGGTCATTTTTTTGCACTTTTTTCAAAAAAATTTGGTTTCAGTAGACGCGCGACCAATCAGAAAGCGGCCGCAGAGACGGTAAAGCAGGGCTGGTTCCATCCTGCGGCGACAGTACAATGGCGATCCGAGTCAGCGATCCAGGCTTTACGCGAACCGATAACATCTTCATCCCAGGGTTCCTGCGCTCTCGCGCCGTGGGGGGATTCATGGATTCCACCGTGAACACGGCCGAGGCTGGCGCGAGGATTCGGGCAATCAGCTTCTTGCCCGACTGCGAGAGAATCGCCCTGTCGCCCTGGAGGTCGATGTTCGCTCCCGTAGCCATTCCCCAGCGAACGTCTCCGCCCGGCTGCGTGATCTCGTCCTGAATCAAAACGTCGCTTCGGCCATAAAGGAGGATGCCGCGCAGCGCTCTCCTCGCCTGTCCGCGGTAGGCGGGGCCCAAATCGATAAGGGCGAACGAGTGATCTTTGGTAGACCCGAACTGCGGGATGTTGGCCGGGCCAGCGACCCTTTGCGCTTTGCCGCCGATAACGATGGTGTTGTGGCTAAGCGAATTCACGCGGAAAATGTCCCAGCGTCGGCCGTTCTCGTCCATTTCAAAGTAGCCGGGGATATTGTAATCGTCGAAGCCGAGGTCGACCGCCCAGCGAACTCCGAGTGCATCCATAACGAAGGATCCAATGTCTTCGTGGGCATGCGGAGCCGTCGCCGTTCCGCCTTTCGCCGCGATAAACGTGGCGCCATCCTTGGTCCACGAGCCGCGCATCGAGACCACTGCCTGCTTGCCATGGAAAACTCGGTCGAGTGGAGCATCCGCTGAACTGCCCTCGCTGTCGTACCAGGCGATCGCCAGCGGCATAAAGCGATATTCGTCATCCCAATACAGCCGGGCGTTCGAAACAATTTCCTTGACGCGCTCCCGGAACCACCACGCAAAAAAGGGCTCGTCTTCTTCACGCGCGAGCTCAAACATCGCCACCGAGGGATAAAACGTCGTCCAAGAATCCGCAAAATTGAATGCCTGCCCCGTCGGTCCGCGCATATAAATCGGAAACCAGCCGGTCTTCTTGAACACCGGATCGGCCATCACCCCGTGCCCAGGTCCAAGGGCAGTTCGAAGCGCGTTGTTGGCCACGGCCTGGTACGTCATCGCGTAGTGCCAGTACAGCGGGCCTTCGGGCGAGGCGCCATCCGGCTTATAAAGCGCCGGCACATTCTTAAAGTAGCGCATCGTCTTGTCCAGAACCGCGCGGGAGGTCGCCGCATCCACGTCCGCAATCGCCAGCGCGCCTACCGTAAGCCCTCCCATGCAAACCGAAGTCCAATTGTTCGCGCCTGTGATCCAATGCGGGTTCTTTGCCATTTCCGTTAGCCCCGGCTTGAGGCCCTTCACGATGATCGCCCTGCTCACCGTCTGCCGGTCCGATTTGCCGAGGAAGTCGTACAGCCAATCGTAGCCGATGGCAACCCCGGTGGTCATCTCCGCAACGTCGAGAAAGTGGCTCGGATTCCAGTCGGGAAATTCCGAAACGGCGATAAGCTCGTCGCGAGCCCGAAGAGCGTAATGGTAGTCGCCCGTCATGCGGTACGCCATCGAAAGCGTCAGAATCCGTTCGATAGCCTCGCGGCTCTTATCCAATAGCCGCGGCCCGACAAGAACGCGCTTCACCGTGGGCGCGTTCATGAATCTCTGCGCCATCGCATTATTGCGGTCCACGAGCGCGTCGAGCAGCGGATCCTTCCGGGCCAGCGCCTTGATCCGGCTCTCGTCGGATTCTGTGAATAGCAGGCGTGGGTGCGCCTTGAGGCCGGCCAGCAAATCCGCCGCACCCGCCCCGGCGACGCAAACCGCCGCCGCGACCACTGCCGCCGCCTTTATCGCATAGGTATACATCTTTCGTAACATACGTTCGAGGGCCGTCTGTCCTTGCATCGTAAACATGGTACGCCCGAGCCCCGCACCCGTTACTTCCAGCCTTCCCCGACCTTTTCGAAATGAAAATGTCTTCGAAAAGCTCCGGTTGAAGCGCGTCATGGTCTGTCTGGGAATCTTAATGGAGCGCAACAACCCGTCAACTTCGTCGCGTTTCGCACCACAACATGGCGATACGCGCGCAGTAATGCCTTCACGGTCTAGTTCGTTTCTTGGCTGACAATAAGCCGCCAAGCCGCCCATACCTTAGGGCAGAACGGGCAGCCAATTCGCAGTGCCATTTCCAGGAAGCGAACGAACCTGGGATGAACGCCCGGCGAACGAAAATGAACACTAAACAGGTGAAAATGAATGAATGAATGGCCGCCGCCAACGAAACACGTGGGCGACGGCCATTCTATTTGGAGCGCCGGATTTACGGCATAACAGTCCAGACCACGTGGTCGATACGAACCGTGAGCTTCGGTATCGCCGGGGCACCGTTCGGGCTCCAACTCGAACGCGAGCGAACTGCCCGCGTCCCGGCTTGGATATAGTTGGCGCTTGTAGCTGTCTTGTCTCGCGTGATCACCTCATCGGTCGTTTGTGTCGAGTCGGTCGCGATCACATCCCAGGCATTCGAGTTCCAGTTCCACAATTCCACAGTGTGCGTATAGCCGGGATTCGCCCCGCTCTCGATGGTGTAGGTAAAGGAGGACGGCGTCGAAACCGGCGCCGTGGCGTCGAAAATCACCGAAGCTGTGTCGCCGGGCACCGACCAGGCGCGCGGATTTTCGACGATGAGCCGGTTGTTGTCGCTCTTGAATAGGGTCGTTCGATCGCCAGTACCGTTGCCCAGAACCACTTGGAAGGAAACTGGGACGACATCGGGATCGATGATCACATTTGTGAAGATGTCAGGGTCGCCGTTCTGAGTGGACAGGTAGTACGGGTAGGCCCGGTTGCCGCCAAATGCAAGTGCGTTGTAGTCGCCCAGGAACTGCTGCGAACGGTTTAGACCGTCATTGTTGCTGTTCCACGGTGACGGCGTCAGCCGTGCTTCCGACCACGTCTGGCCCCCGTCGTCGCTGTAGCTGTAGTAATTGTCATACATGCCGTTGGTCGCAGTGTCGTTTTGGACCGTGTTCCGACTGTCGTACCACGTAAGGTGCAGCCGGCTCTTATAGTCGATTTCCAGCCACGGGAAAAACTGATCTCCGGGAGGATTCGCATCGGCGTTGATAAAGCGCGGCGTGGTCCAATGGGCGCCCTCGTCGGTCGACTTCACCATGTACAGGTCTAAGTTCCGATTGCCGTTGACGATATTCGTCGTGTCGAAATACACGATGTAGATCGCACCCGTGTTCGGATCAACCGCGATGGCATTCATCGGCGGCTTGCGGAAGTTCCCTGGGCCCCGGCTGCCGTCGTTTATGCTCCATGTATCCATTCGAGTGGCAACTCGCTGGGCCGCGGCGAACGAGACGCCACCGTTGGTGCTTTTGCGAAACATCACGCCGGAGCTTAAATCCCAATAAGTGACATAAACGTTGCCATTTGACGCAACGCGAGGATTGAAGCCGATGCCCGTTCCGAGTGTAACCGGAGAGCTCCACGTTTGCCCCATATCCGTCGAGCGAATGCATCCCTCGTTGTACGCGATGTAGGCGCGAGTAACGTTGGGATCGCCCGGACCTGCGCCGGCAGCCATCCAGCACTTGTCAGCGCCACCCGAAGCACGGGCCATCACTGATGGCTGAAAGGTGTTCTGCCCGGGATTTTTGCGGGCTACGAAAATCCCGCCGTTGCCCGCGAACGAGATGGCGCCCACCCAGAGCGTGCCCGTGCGCTGATCGTAAGCAGTCATGGGGTCGCCCTCGACGCCGGACTGGTTCTGGGCCGGGGGTCGAACCAGGAAGTCTGTCCATGATAGACCTCCGTCGTTGCTGACCGACACGCCCATCCTGATAATCTCTTGGCTGCCCGAGGCGCGCCAGTCGTTGTAAGTCCCCACGATCTCGTTTCCGAGCGGGTCGACTGACGCTGCAGAAGTTTCATTGGCAGCGGCCGTTCCTCCGTTCGTGTCAGTCCTAATCTGTGGGCCAACAACGGGATCGGTTGCGTAGACGGCAGATGCAAGAAGCAAACCGCAAAATGCCAAAGCTTTGAATTTCATTGTTTTCTCCATGTCCATAAGCCTCACGGTCTGGCGGGCTCGCGCATCTCGCCTGCAAGCAGTTCGCGGAACTGCGGCGGAACGGCCTTACCCAGATCTTCACTGCGGTGAACGAATTTCCATGCCGATCCGTAGTCGTGCGAGTAGTAATAAGCTATTGCGAGACGGCTTTCGGTTTCAAGATAGCCGGGCCAACGCTTGGCGATGCCTAGCAAAACCGCGATTTGTTGGTTCAGGTTGCCCGCTTCCTGGTAAATCTGGGCGAGCAGGTAATGCCCTTCTTTCAGTTCGCCGTTGAGTCCAAGCGCCGTGTGCAGTGCGGCGAGAGTCTCGTTCGGTTCACCGTTTGCGTGGAGAGCTTTTGCCAGCCCAAGATACGCGTCGGCATAGCTTTCGTCGATGATGATGGATTTTGCGAAAGCGGCTATAGCGCCGATCGTGTCATTGAGTTCGTAAAGATGGCGGCCCTGCTCGGAAGCTGCGGCAGCCTGCGCCCGTGTCCCAGGCTGCGCGATCGCGCCGGACACCGAGCGGTCCACCTCCACCCTTCCACCTTCTATATCGAGACCTGTGAGAGCCCTCTCTATGCGCTCGCGCTCATAGCGTTCCGAAGGGCTGACCTGGCCGGATTCATCGGTCCTCCGGGCGTTGGCATTTGCATCGCCTTCAGCCTTCGCACCTTGGCATCCGGTACAGGCAATTACGACAAGAAGTGCTGCTGCAATTAGGAAAAATTTGCGCATCGAAGTCGCTCCTTTCTTTATCAAAGTTGCGTTCATTGTATCTGATTGAAATACGAACCATACAACGGCGCAAATTCAAGTTGCTTTTGAGCTAACGGTGCACTTCGACCTTCACTAGTAATGCCTCGACTTCCGAGCGCCTGCATATCTCAGCTGCGGTCGTCGTTGCAGTTGCTGCTCCGGCGGCGATTCCCCATCGAAAAGCCTCTTCGCAAGACATGTTCTGCTCGAGCGCATGCAAAAAACCGCCGATGAGCGAGTCGCCGCTGCCTACTGTGCTGACCACCTCGACGGTAGGCGCGGCGGCGTGAAAGTCGCCTTCTTCGCAGGACATCGCGGCCCCTTCGGCACCCATCGAAATAATGGCGATCTCAATGCCTTGCTCGCAGATCTTTCGCGCGGCGGCCATGGCATCAGCGATCGACCGGATCTCTATTCCGAGCAGCCGCTCAGCCTCGTCGCGGTTTGGCTTGACCATAAACGGCTTCGCCGCCAGAGATCGCTTGAGGGCTTCGCCATCCGCGTCGACGACGCGCCGATTCATCTTGGATATCGGGAATACCGCGAAAGTGTCATCGTCCAGGCCGGGCGGAATCGAACCACCCATTACGACGAAGGCCGCTTTCCCTTCGGCAATTCTTGATTTGTCCACAAGAGCCTCCCAGTGTGCGGACGTGACCTTTGGGCCGCGCTCGTTAAACGTTGTCGGCGGGCCGTCGTTGGCTTCGACAATAACATTCATCCGCGTCTCGTCCTCAACCTCGACGAAGTCGTATGGAACCTTCTCCAGGTCGAGCACATGCTTTACGAACAGGCCTGGTTTGCCTCCCAAGAATCCCGTAGCGAGCACCTCGGAACCAAGTTCCGCTGCCACCCGCGCCACATTGATACCCTTACCTCCCGCATCCGTCTCGGTCTTGCGCACGCGGTTGGTGTCGTTTGGCAAAAGCTTGTCAACAAAAATCGTCCGATCTACGCTCGGATTCAAGGTTATCGTCAGAATCATCGGGCCATCATTTTCGCAAGTTCGAGGCGCTGCTCGTCGATCGGCTTATCTGAAGCGAGTCCGATACTTATCTCCGTCGAGATAATCTTGTTTGCTGATATGCCGACATACTCGTCGCTCGCGCCATCGATAATTCGGCGAACGGCCGCCGCACCGAAGCGCGTGGCAAGCACCCTATCGTATGCGCAAGGCGAGCCGCCCCGCTGCATATGTCCCAAGACCAAATAGCGGGCCTCATAGTCCATCTCACGGCTAATGTAGGCGCATACGTCGGCGGCCTTCGCTGCGCCTTCCGCAACCACGATGATGCTGCTCTGCTTTCCGCGCTTCCTTCCGGCGATCAGCCGTTTGCAGACCGCGGCGAGGTCGACCGGGCGCTCAGGAATAAGTATCTCCTCTGCCCCTCCCGCAAGACCTGCTTCAAGGGCAATAAAGCCGTTTCTCCTGCCCATGACCTCGATGACAAAAACACGGTCGTGGGAATAAGCTGTGTCGCGGACATGGTCGATCGCGTTCAAAGCCGTATCGACGGCGGTCTCGAAACCGATGCTGTTGTCGGTCGCCGGTATGTCGTTGTCGATGCTGGCCGGGATGCCGATCACGCGGCAGCCGCATTC